>NZ_PQWO01000020.1 GCF_003231495.1 Acaryochloris thomasi RCC1774 | reverse complement strand
TGGGTTCCATCTTGCTGGGTAAGTTTTTTAATCAGAGCTTTGTTGCGATCGCAGATAAACTCCAGACCCGAGGGGCTTTACTGGTTCCTGCATTTACCTTTGCCCTAGCGATGGCCTGCCTTGCCAGTGTCATTCACTTAGAAGCAATCTTAGGAGCCTTTGCTGCCGGTCTGGTGCTAGACGAAACTGACAAACGCAAAGAACTCGATCAGCAGGTGATGCCTATTGCCGATATTTTAGTGCCCATCTTTTTTGTGACAGTTGGTGCCAAAGCCAACCTCGGCGTACTCAACCCCACCGTACCTGAGAACCGAGCGGGTTTGGTCATTGCGGCCTTTCTACTCGTCGTTGCCATCGTCGGGAAAGTCGTCACAGGCTGGACCATCTTTGGTAAGCCAGGCATCAATCGACTTGCCGTTGGCGTGGGCATGATTCCTCGGGGTGAAGTTGGTCTGGTCTTTGCAGGTATTGGGTCCGCCAGCGGTGCCTTAAGCGCTCCGCTGGAAGCCGCCATTATTGTGATGGTTATTCTGACGACCTTTCTGGCTCCCCCCCTGTTGCAGCTGTCTCTGAAAGATCAGGAGAGCATCGCGCCTGAAGAGAGTGATAGCGAAGAGGGTGAAAACGCTGCTGTGTCTGTGGTGGAGTGACGAGGAAAGCCCCGATGCCATATCTACTTCCTGCATTCGCCCCCCCGACCCCCCAATTCTGGGGGGAGAGTCTCAACGATTGGGGGCGTTCCCCTCAGGGGCGAGGGCCAGTGAAGTACTTTCAGATTCTCCTAATGCTTGCATATACACCGTCGCTTTGAGCAGGAGAGCTGGGTAAAAACCTTGTGCTTTGTGTCACGACTGACTGCTTTCAAAACATCTTCTTAGTCCTACCCGTATAAAGAGCAATGCCTATCTTAGAAGCCTTTGTTTTCGCAACCGTTCTGCTGGGTTTTTTCGGAATTATCCTCAAGAAAAACCTGATCATGAAGATCCTCTCAATGGATGTGATGAGTACGGGCGTGATCGCTTACTACGTATTAGTCTCCTCACGGAGCGGGCTATTCACGCCGATTGCCTACAAGGAACCCGTGGCCTATGCAGATCCGGTGCCTCAGGCGGTCATTTTAACGGCGATTGTGATTGGCTTCTCGATTCAGGCGCTGATGCTGGTGGGGGTGATGAAGCTGTCGCGCGAGCATCCCACGCTGGAGGCGAACGAGATTGAGAAGAGCTATACGCCATGAGTTCAGTCACGCTGGTTTGGATCGCGCTGCCCTTTTTTATCGGCTTCAGTATTTATCTGCTGCCGAAGTTGGATCGATGGCTTGCGATCGCAATTCCTATCTTCTCCACAGCTTATGGTCTCCAGCGGATCTTTGCTCCATCCCCTCTTGACCTCCAGCTTCTGGGCAACTTTGGCGTTACCCTACTTTCGGACACGCTGAGCGGCTACTTCATTTTGACCAACGCCCTGGTCACCGCAGCCGTTTTGCTTTACTGCTGGCAGCGTCAGAAATCAGCTTTTTTCTATATGCAGACAATCCTCCTGCACGGCAGCGTCAATGCGGTCTTTATTTGCGCCGACTTCATCAGTCTCTATGTGGCTTTAGAAGTGATCGGCGTGGTGGCCTTCTTGCTGATTGCCTACCCCCGAACAGAACGCTCCATTTGGGTTGGACTGCGCTACCTCTTTATTAGCAATACAGCAATGCTGTTTTACCTGATTGGGGCGCTGCTGGTGTACCAGGCCACCCACTCGTTCGCCTTTGCAGGATTGGGTCAAGCTCCTACAGAGGCGGTTGCCCTGATCTTTCTCGGACTACTAACCAAAGGCGGCATCTTTGTCTCAGGGTTGTGGCTTCCCTTAACCCACTCAGAATCTGAGACACCCGTTTCAGCGATGTTGTCGGGCGTAGTTGTCAAAACGGGTGTTTTTCCGCTAATCCGCTTTGCCCTGATGGTGCCAGAGCTGGATCCCATCGTACGCCTGTTTGGGGTCGGCACTGCTCTGTTGGGAGTGGGCTATGCCGTCTTTGAAAAAGATAGTAAGCGCATGCTGGCCTTCCATACCGTTTCTCAATTGGGCTTTGTGTTGGCTGCACCGGAAGTCGGTGGCTTTTACGCCTTGACCCACGGTTTAGTAAAATCTGCTCTGTTTTTAATTGCAGGTAATCTACCCAGTCGCAACCTTAAGGAACTGCAGAAGATACCGCTGTCAATATCTGTTTGGGGAGCATTGGCGATCGCAAGTTTCTCCATCTCAGGTTTGCCGCTCCTGTCTGGTTTTGGGGCCAAGGTCTTAACCATGAAAGCGCTCTTGCCCTGGCAGGTAATCGGCATGAATCTAGCGGCAGTGGGCACCGCCATTTCCTTTGCCAAGTTTATTTTTCTCCCCCGTGGCGGAGAGGAGACGGTTAAACCCGGATTTTGGCCTGCAATTCTGCTGCTGTTGGGGGGACTCGTGCTCGCCAATGTCGTCTATCTCGACGCCTACACAATGGCCAACGCCGTTAAGTCTCTAGGGACAGTCTGCGTAGGCTGGCTGATCTATTGGGTCGCTGTGCGGCGACTGACGCTCAAGTTGCCGCGTGTCGCCGAGGAATTTGAACATCTGATCGGGAGCATGAGCATCGTGTTAACTCTACTCTTCTGGATGGCCCTAGCATGATTAGAATTTTAGACTTATGCCTACGGCTCACCATCTGGTTTCTGCTGACTGCTGACGTCAGTCCCGGCAACATTGTGATCGGGGTCGGGGTCTCGCTCCTGATTCCGTGGGGTTTCACCCCGATTTCTCCCGTCCTGAAGGACTGGTTACGAACGTTTGGGGAAATTCTAGTCGCCATTCCCCAAGCCTATATAGAAGCCATTGAGATTATGCTGCGTCCCCACACGGAGGAAGAAATTGTCATGGAGCGGGTCAAGCCCCAGCGGACGCCGGGACTGATTTTTCTGGATATTTTCCTGATTACCTTTACCCCCAAAACCATTGTTGTGAAGTACCACGATGACGGCTGGTACGAAGTCCACCGCATCCGTCGCAGGAGAGCACCATGAATCTAGTTCTGATTGCAATGATTGCAGCTTTGCTGATTCCCATCTACGAAGCTTGCCAAGATGAAGATATCTGGCAGAAGGTTTTGGCCTTTGCCAGCATTGCCACCAAGACTTCGATGATGATTTTGGTGCTTTCGGTCGTCCGCGATGACTGGATGATTGGTGTGGTCGGAGTTCTGATCTTAAGCGTCGGTAATGCTTCTCTGATGCTACTGGCCCACGTCCTTAAGCGAGTGAATGAATGAACGTTCTGGGGGGCTGGTGGGGGGAGGGCCACAGAAGCTTACAGACATTGCAAGACAAAAAACAATAGACATAAGACATTTAATGATTGATATTTTTAGCTATTTCTGTATCGGGCTGGGCCTAGTCTTCTGGTTTTGGGGCACGTGGCCGTTGCTGGGCGATCGCTCCGTCCTCTTTAAACTCCACAGCCTCTCCGTTGCCGACACCCTCGGCTCCATGCTCATGATTGTGGGTCTTTTGCTCAAAATCCCCCGTGAGTGGCCGCTGCTGGTGCTAGCGTTGATCGCTCTCTCCATCTGGAATACCGTCCTCGGATACGTACTGGCCTACTGCTCCACCGGAGGTCGAGATGCCTGAAGATTTACACATTGTTGCCATCGCGGCACTCCTGCCCCTGACCGCTTGCCTGCTGATTGTCCAGGTCAATCCCTATCAAGCCCTCGTGATTCGCGGCATTCTGGGGGCCATCGCGGCCCTAGTTTACGTCCTCTTCGGAGCCGCAGATGTTGCGCTCACCGAAGCCCTGGTGGGCACCATGTTGTCCATTACTCTATACGCCGTAGCCGTGCGATCTTCTATGAGTATGCGCCTTGGCATTTTGGGAGAAGAGTCTGAGAGTGCAGCGCCCCCGGTCCCACTCTCAGAGCCACCAGACTCCCAAAAAGAAATCCTTGCGCATCTCCGCAGCCTCTTGAGCAAGAACCATGTGCGTCTCGAACCCGTTCCCTACGCCGATCCGCAGGCTTTAAATATGGCATTGATAAATAAAGAAATTCATACCGTATTGAAAATATCCCCCGAAAGTTCATCCGACTATCATTTACAAACTCGCGTTCGACGTCTATATGAAATTCTGCAGACGGAACTGCCGGTGAGCCTGATTGAGAGTGGTGCGGCCTCCGATGCGTCTCCCCCACCCAAAATGCCGACGGAGGGACAGATATGAAGTGGATCTATATTGCCGTTGGTATTGCCCTGTATATAAAAATGCTGGTCTTCCCGAATCCAGCAATTGACTCTGCTGAACTTGCGATCGTCGAATCGATCGTGCAGGACAGCGGCGTCCCTAATGCAGTCTCAGGCATCATCTTCAGGAATCGTCTCTACGACACTATCTTCGAGGTCGTTGTGTTCACCACAGCGATCATGGGAGCCAAATTTTTACTCGCCAATGAACAACCTTCCCAGACGGTCTACCAGTTTACCGATCACCCCTCCATCGTTTTAGCCCGTTTGGGGGCTACAATTGCGGCCCTGGTTGGTATTGAGCTGGCGATACGTGGACATCTAAGCCCAGGGGGGGGCTTTGCCGCAGGTGTTGCCGGGGGGACGGCGATCGGTCTGGTTGCCATTACCTCATCTTCAACGTGGATGGAGGCCATCTACCAGCGTTGGCAGGCTGCGACCTGGGAAAAAGTATCGGTGCTCGTTTTCATTGTGCTGGCCGTCTTAACCCTCGTCGGTATAGAGCTGCCGCAGGGCCAACTGGGACGACTGTTCAGCGGCGGATGGATTCCGGTTCTCAATATTTTGGTGGCGGTCAAGGTTGCTCTAGGGTCTTGGGCTGCGATCTTAATCTTTATCCGTTACCGAGGATTGTTGTAGTCAACAGAAAAGCAGAATTCTGACCATATACCATGAGCCTAATCACGCTGACCTGGATTGCTTTGCCCTTTTTTATGGGGTTCAGCATTTATTTGCTCCCCAAACTGGATCGTGCCTTTGCGTTGATGGTGGCATTCCTGTCGCTAGTCTATGGGCTGCAGGCCATCCTTGCTCCGTTACCCATCAATCTACAGCTCCTAGATAACTTTGGCGTTACCTTAACGGTTGATTCACTGAGCGGCTACTTTATCTTGACCAATGCGCTGGTCACCACAGCCGTTATTCTCTATTGCTGGCAAAGCGATAAATCAGCGTTTTTCTATACCCAGATCAGTATTCTGCACGGCAGCGTTAACGCTGTGTTCATTTGTGCAGACTTTATTAGTCTTTATGTGGCCTTAGAAATTATTGGCGTTGCGGCTTTCCTGTTGATCACCTATCCCCGTACGGACCGCTCCATCTGGGTCGGACTCCGCTACCTGTTTGTTAGCAATACAGCGATGCTGTTTTACCTGATTGGGGCGTTGCTGGTGTATCAGGCCACACATTCGTTTGCGTTTGCAGGGTTGGGACAGGCTCCGACAGAGGCGATCGCACTGATCTTTCTAGGACTGTTGACGAAGGGCGGTATCTTTGTCTCGGGCCTGTGGCTTCCGTTGACCCACGCTGAATCTGAGACGCCTGTATCTGCGATGTTGTCGGGGGTGGTTGTGAAAACCGGCGTTTTTCCGCTGGTGCGCTGTGCGTTGATGGTGGAAGGTATTACACCGATGCTCCAGATCTTTGGTGCGGCGACAGCGGTGCTCGGGGTGAGCTATGCCATCCTTGAGCGAGATACCAAACGGATGCTGGCCTCTAGTACGATTTCGCAGCTGGGTTTTATTCTGGTGGCACCCACTGCAGCAGGCTTCTATGCGTTAACGCACGGGCTGGCGAAATCATCTCTCTTTTTGATGGCTGGGAACTTGCCTAGTCGTGATTTTGAAGCACTGCGAGCAAGCCGAGTTTATACACCGATGTGGGCTGGCATTGCGATCTCATCCCTTTCCATCTCCGGTTTTCCTTTACTGGCAGGCTTTGGAGCCAAGACCCAGACCCTCAAGCAGCTCAGCTCTTGGCAAGAGATCGTGATGAGTATTGTGGCGGTGGGAACTGCGATCGCCTTTGCCAAATTCATTTTTATCCCGCCCACATCAGAGCCAGCAGAATCTTACAGCCGCAAGCTCGGACTCTGGCTTGCCATCCTGTTGTTGTTGAGTGGATTAATCGCCGCCAATATTGTATATATCGATGCCTATACAACAACAAACCTGGTTAAAGCCTTGCTGACCCTAGGTGCGGGATGGCTTGTCTATTTCCTGGCTTTTCGAAAAACGATTCTCAAGCTGCCGCGCCTCTTTGAGCAGCTCGAGCACTTGATTGGCGTCATGAGCATTGTGCTTACTGTGCTGTTCTGGATGGTGCTGGCGTGATTCTAGATTTGCTGATTAGACTCACCCATTGTTCTCAAGGCTCACGGAGCAGGCATAAAGCCCGTCGCGTCTAACACCGCAGGCGACCGTTGTGCCTAAGATTTTGACTGTCATCATTCTAGACTTGGGCCGATGCAGTTGATACTCCAGCCACTTTTGAAGATTCAGCGGGATCTATACAGAATTCCCAATCCGATGCAGCGCTTTCGAGAGTATCTGCAAACCTTGACTAACGGCACCGATGAGATGGTACTGCCCCTGTCTCTCATGAATCCGATGGGAAAGCGCCATGTGGAGACGCAGCTCGATCAGCTGCTTGAGCTACAGGCTGAAAAAATTGCTGAACAGTCACTCCGCGACGCTGAGCGCCGACTGCCTTTTCTCGATGCAATTTTCCGGGTCGCGCTAGTGTTAGCAGATGATGCTGGAGGGGAGTGGACCCATCGCGCGCTTACCGATGCCACCCACCGATTTGAAGATCCTGGGCGAGCAAGTGATGGCTGGATTGTGGTTTTACTCTGGACCAGTGAGATACCGACAACCGAGTCCATTCAGGGTGCCGTTCTCAGCACAGTCTATCGACGACTTTATCAAAACCGACACGGTTTCCCAAAAACGCTGCACCAAATGATGCGCCAGGAAGGTTACGCGACCAGATTTGCGGGTGGAGGATCTCGCTCTCTGGAAAGGGACGAGCTCACCTACACCCGCGCAGCTTTGCAGCCCCATCTGGGGACGACACACTTTCCAACTCAACTCGCCTGTCTATATGGCGATCAGGTGGCTATCTCAATGGGCTATCCAGCACTGGGGCTTTCTGCTGATGCTGGATATGTCGCTGCTAATGCAGCGGCTCAGGAGAGCAGCCTACCGCCGGAAACGATTCTCTTTCCAGAGTCATAGAGAACCAACAAGCCCCCAGTTCCTCCTCCGCTGTACCGAGATCTTCAGCTCTTATCCCGGATGGAGGGTTACGAGGTGTCGTTCACTGTTAAAGTTCAGGTGTTTCCCCCAAGGAAGTGGATGCTCAGCCCACTGGTTTCCGATTGTTGGAGTCAGTGTTTGCATGGGGTTTGGTGATTTTCATGCTTCTCTCAGCAGGGCTTCAGACCGGACACCTAGGGTGTCAATATGGAAGACAGTACAGCCCATCGCTTTGTCTTCTGCATCGATTTGCTGTTGTGTTTTGAGATGACCAAGCATGATGAAAACTGATATGGTTCCAGCCTACTTAGGACGGCCTGCTCGAATTCAAACCCTGATCCGTTCCCTGGAGCGCAGAACAGTGATAACGCCTGAGATTGCAAAGGATTGTGTGCAGGCGGCAAACATCCAAGCTAACGATCTGCAGTTGTGGACAGATTTTGAGCATCCAGTGGCCAATAGTTATGGTCGTCAGCTCATTTATGATGGCGGTCATTTTGAAATTATGGTCATGTCCTGGTTGCCGGGAGACTATAGTGCGATTCACGATCATGGTGCAGCTCAGTGGGGGGCTGTACAGTCCTTCGGTGAGGCAGAACATGCTGTCTTTCGCCTCGACCAGATGCAGCTTTCAACGGTGTCTGTACATCCCTTTTCGGCGGGAACTATCAACGTCGTCACTCACGATTTAATCCACCAGATGGGGAACCCGAGCAATCGGCCTTTTCTGAGCTTGCATGTCTATGGCAGCTTAGGACATCACGGCCCCATCACCGGGGGAGCCAGAATTTTCAACCTCTACGAAGAATGTACTCAATATACGGATGGCGGTGTCTTTTTTGGGCTGCCAGCCCATCAGATCACCCGTCAGGTCAACGGCTTGCGGGGGGACCGGGAGACGACACTACGGCACCACGAGCAAATGCTAGCGAGGGTTCATCGACGGCTGGCCGATGGCGAAGACACGATTCTTCTGCTACAGACAGCAACGATGCTGCAGCAAGATCTTGCAGATTTTAAGACCGTGACGAGCCATGTTTAAGTGCTGGTCAGCGGCTTTCTGTTGTGGGGCGTTCACCCAAAGGGCTGAACAAGCATGAGACTGCTCAACATTTGTGATCCCTCTCTCTACGGGCAGCCTGAGATGGATGTACCCACCCTCTATCAGCGCTTTGCCCGCGACCCGCACATTACGTTTTTCCATGCTCCCGTGGAAGCGGTGACGTCAGCCGATCACGTTGCAGCCGTGGCTGTACCGGAGACGCTGACCTACGGTGATTTTTGCAAACTGGATCGCCAGGAACGTCTACAGCAGGCTTTATCAGATTTTGATCTGGTTTTTTGCCGACGTCTCAAACCGTTTCCAGACGGTTATCTTGATCAGCTTCGTGGCTGGGCCCAGCACACACGATTTATCAACGATCCTGTGGGGAAGCAAGAGCAAATGCAGCCTGATTTTCTGCAGCGCGTGGCGGGGAGATATACGCCTGAGATGCTGGTGACGGCGGATTTAGCAGAGGCGTTCACCTTCTTCGAGCAGCACCAAACCATTGTGGCGAAGCAAACCAATAGCTGTGGTGGTCGCGGTGTTTTCAAAATTTGGTATGAGCAGCAAGCTTTCTGGGTCGACAATAGTCAAAACGGAACTCAATGCTTTAGAAACTTTGCTCAGGTTATGCAGGCTCTGCAGGGCAGTGATTTAGAACCCCTACAGTTTGTTCGCTACCTTAAGGGCGTCACTGCGGGCGACAAGCGGGTGGTGGTGGTCGATGGGGAGATCTATGGTGCCTATACGCGACGGTCGAGAAGTGGCTATTGGGTTAATAATGTGAGCGTTGATGGCGAATGCGAGCTGGCAGAGGTGACCCGCGCTGAGCGCGAAGCCATTGAAGGGACAGTGGGAGAATATTGCGATCGCAACCTTCACACTCTTGGCTACGACTTTTTGCTCGACGATCAAGGGACTTGGCGGATTAGTGAAATCAATGCCGGTAATATCGGTGGCTTTGCGCGACTAGAGGCGTTGACGGGGGAAAGGACTTGCGATCGCTTGATTGATTGGATGCTGAAGTTTGCAGGTAATCAAGCCCCGCAACCTCAGCGGAGTGAATCAAGGCTTGTCGAGTCTTCTGCTAGTTGAAAAAGTAACTTGAAAAGAGCAGGGTTGTCACAAACACCAGGAGCAAACCTAGGAATAAAGAGGTGCGATTTAGCTCAACAGGTTGCCGATTCGGATTAGGCGTCGGGGGCATGTCGATCTCCTAAACAGTTTGTAGAGAAAGTTCCGATCTTTTCGATCGTGAATATTTAGTCTAGTTCTCGAGGGTTAACCCTAACTTGTTGACGCATTAAAGGCAGAGTAAGGTTTCCGGCATGCCCAATTAGGCCAGAAGAGCCTGGTCAACCTTGGAAGCTAGGACGCTGACCAAGACCAGCAGCCCCAAACCGCGCCGGAAATAGTTGACCCCGTCACAGAGTTCCTGAATTGACCAGATGATGATGGCGCTGAAAGCGACGGTCTCAAGGGCCGTGTGGCCTGGACCCTCAGTAACGGTAAACTTGAGTAAGCTAGCACCGATCCAGATGGAAAGCGTTGCGTTTGGGGGCTGGGCAATCACGATCTCGCCCTGACTATCTCGAAAAAGGGTGTCGAATATTGAGGCTTCCATGGCTGACTGTTTTGAGGTGTTCATTGATTAATTTAGGCGTAATATGTGGCTCTACGCCTCTATACCACGGTTGATTTAGCGCGGGCTACCGATGCAATTTCTGTCACGGCTGGCATCCGTCTTCAGAATTAATAGAGGACGGGAGGAACCCGCAGAATATCTCTGACGGCTTCGATGTACACTGCAAGCACCAGAGTTTTTTCGCTGCAATAGAGGACTCGCATCCTTGCCCCTTGCAACTGTCATTTTAATTTTGCAGTGCCTTTTGGCATTGACGCTGGGACTAACGCTGCTGATCCTGATCAGTCTCTATATTCGAGGTGCCTTTCGAACCCCCGTCCGGTACCGGGTGACCCATGGACCGGCTGCCGGAGATAAACGGTTTCCGACCGTGCTGGCAAGTCTCTCTAACTCTTTTTTGTCTGAGGGCATTGTCACCGGTTTTTGGTCAACGCATGATCAGATTCAGGCTGTTCGATTGGAGGCGATTGGACAAGCCGAACAGACGATTTATTTTGAAACGTTTTATATGACGCCGGGGCGGCGCGCAACTGAATTTGGAGTTGCGATCGCACAGCAGGCTGCGGCTGGGGTCGAAGTTCGGCTGATTGTTGATGCCTACGGAACCCACACCCTACCGCAGCGGTACTGGACAAGACTCCAGGCTGCGGGCGTACAGGTTGTCTTCTTCAACGCCTTTGACTGGCGGGCACCCGCAAACTTTGCAGGCCGGACCCATCGCAAGCTATTGCTGATCGATGGCAAGATCGCCCTCGTGGGCGGGGCCGGTATTTCTGATGAATGGGACGGAGACGACCAGCTTCACCCCTGGCTGGATGTTGAAACCCGTCTAGAAGGGGAGTTAGTCACCTTCTTAGAAGGACAGTTCATGCAGCATTGGACCTACGCAGGTCGAGAAGCTCATCTGCGTCCTGATACATTTCATACCGATCCAGTCCAGACACCTTCTTCATTCCTAATCACCTCTGGGAACAACCCGACCTATCGTTTTTCCCCCATTCGGGCTCTGAAAGAAAACACCATCGTGGCTGCCCAGAAACGCCTATGGCTGGCGACGCCCTATCTACTGCCGGATCAAGATTCGCAGAAGCTGCTGATTGAAGCCAAACAGAGGGGCGTTGATGTGCGGCTACTGACGGCGGGTGCCGAGCAAATTGACAAAAAGTATGTCTACTACGCAGCCTTTGAGCTGTTTGGTGAGCTGCTGGCGAACGGCGTTGAGATCTATGAGTATCAGCCCAGCATGATCCACGCCAAGATGCTGCTAGTTGATGACCAATGGGTCAATACGGGCAGCGCCAACTTCGACTCCCGCAGCTTCTTCCACAACGAAGAGCTAGATTTATCAACCTCTGACCCCCGGCTGATCATGGAAGTCGAGCAGGTGTTTCAGACGGCATTTGCGGTGAGTCAATCGGTCAGTCTCAAAGACTGGCAGCATCGTTCCTGGTGGCGACATCGACTCATCGGGCGGCTGGTGGGATTTGTCCAGTGGCAGCTTTAGTCGCTTTAATCCCAACCCGACAGTGTTCTAGCCGTTACAGATAAAGGCAATATTGAGAGCATGAAGGGACTCACGTCACAGGTGGAAGCCTTTGTGCGGCTAAAACGGCGGCTACAGTTAGGTTGCTAGGCAGCATCATCCAGTGCGTGCTGTGCGTCTTGAAGAGCGTCATTGGCGCGGTCTTCTAGCGCGTCAACTGAATTCTCTAGGGCCTGCTGTGTTTGCTTGGTACCATCAATGACGCTATTGATAGCCTGCTGTGCATCCTGCAGGACGTCGCTTGAGCGATCTTCTATGACATCAGAGGTTTCCTCCAGTGTTTGCCGCGTCTGTTGAGCAGCACCTCTCACAGAGCTGCTGATATTTTCAGATAGGTCTTGAGCTGTTTCATCTATTGCTTTGGCCGCGGTGCCAAAAGTGTCGCGGGGAGGCGCAGTTCGCTGCTGCTTCGCCTGATCGATGAGTCGCTGCTTGGCTTCGATAGAAGCATCTCTGCTGGGGGATGCACTCCTATCAACCAGACGCGGGATATCAGCCTCATTAGAAGGGGCGGTGTTTAGCGCAGCAGGGGGCGCTGCTTGGCTGCAGGCTGTGCTTAACGTCAAAACTGAAGTCGTCACAATAACCAGCAAAACTTTGCTCAAGCGTAGGCGTTTAAAAAAGGCATGAAGTCTGTACATTACAACTGTCCTAACAACTATTGTTGCTCACACCATAGAGACCTAAACTCCATTCAGCCCTCTAACGCAGGGAATAAATTTGATTGCACTCGGTCTTCACTATCTCTATCTTTTGGACGTGTTAGAGAACTGGAAACAAATGCAGAGCAGGATCATTCCCTTAAGCTCTCTCTAGAATCCTTGGGCAAAATTTTATGGGTTATCCACTGCTAATGACTCATGCGGTTCTTTGGCGGCGATGACTTCGGTTGTTGGCGATCGCATTGCTTCCGCCATCCCTTTGATCACGCTGGCGATGGGTACTGCGATCAAAAGTCCTAAAACGCCTGCGAACTTATTGCCGATGAACAATGCCACTAACAGCCAAATCGGGTTTAGCCCAATAGACCGGCCCACTAATCGCGGTGCGATCACGTTGTCATTAATCTGGCCCACGATAATGCAAATCACCAGCACCTTCAGGCC
Organism: Acaryochloris thomasi RCC1774; assembly: GCF_003231495.1. Lineage (NCBI taxonomy): Bacteria > Bacillati > Cyanobacteriota > Cyanophyceae > Acaryochloridales > Acaryochloridaceae > Acaryochloris > Acaryochloris thomasi. The sequence goes on along the minus strand of NZ_PQWO01000020.1, from coordinate 54,987 downwards.
CAGCGTGAGGTTCTTGAGGGCCAGAATAAAGCTGACCGCAACAATGGTGGCAGCGCTGGCTAACGGAATCAGCGTTGTCACCCCGATACTGACCCCAAACAAGACCGCATAGGGCACATCCAAAATCCAGAATACGATCGTTTGCGACAGGCTGAGGATGCCTGCTAGCAAGGCTTGAGCCGCAAAATAAGTTTGAAACGTTTGCTGGATCGAAGTCTGCAGCGAGAGTCGCCAAGTCGTTGGTAGCCAGCTAAAGAGACCGTTCCAAGCCCGTTCGCCACTGGCAACCATGAAAACTGTCAGCACCAGCAGCAGCAGGATGTTAATTAAGCTGCTAATCGCACTCAGGGCAAAGTCAAGGAGACCGCTGCTGGTAGCCTGCAAAATGTCAGAAAGCTTGGCAATACCGCTATCAATGGTGCCACTCAGATCAACCGGAATCTGCTGCGTTGCGAGCCACTCCTGCAGAGTCTGGAGTCGGCCACTACCGGATTCCACGAGATCAGGGAACGTATTCACCAGCCCACTGAGTTGCTCAATGATGAGCGGCACCAGCGTCAAAGCCGCAATGCTTACCAGTAGGAGAGAGCTAAGCAGCACTAGGGCCGTAGCCCATCCTCGGGCGAGACCGCGCTGCTCCAGAAACTTGATCGGAAAGTTAAGCAAAAATGCCAAGATTAGCGCCGTCACCAGCAGGCTAGAGAGCGGCTGAAAATAGCCGAACAGCAGCAGCGCCAGCCAGCCATTGAGAAACGCTAGAGGGAAAATCAGCCACGCCCTCAGCCAAAGAGGAACACGCTGTAGTGGTTGAAGCATGGCAGATCTCAGTGAAGCCAGGATATTGTTTTACAGGGAAGCAGAGCCGTCAGCTTTGAGCTGTTAATGGCTCTTAAGAATCAGCCTTTGTTAACCACCGCTCCAAGACTACGGCTAAGTCGTTGAGCAAGAAAGGTTTGCTGAGATAGTCATCCATACCAACCTCTAAACACTGGTTGCGATCGCGGGCCATGGCACTAGCGGTCAAGCCCACAATCACGGTTCTTCGAGACCCACCTTCTTCCTGCTGCCGAATTTGTTGCGTTGCTTGGTAACCATCCATTACCGGCATTTGACAGTCCATGAACACTAGGTCGTAATCTTCTTTCATCAACTTTTCCAGGGCTTGCTGACCATTCGCAACAGAGTCTGGCGTCGGGTAGTCCAATGTCTCTAGCATCATTGTGACTAGGTCCCGATTATCGAGGTTATCTTCGACAACCAATATTTTGGCAGACTGACCCGGCTGCGGTGAAATAGGCTTGGGCATAGAGGGGCGATCTGTCGTGCTGTCTTGTGGAGAGGGTGTGCTTGGCAAATCAAACCTGACTCTAACCCAAAAAGTAGAACCTTGATCGGTCGTACTTTCATAGCCGATCTCACCTCCCATGAGTTGAACCAGCCGTCGACAGATGGTGAGACCTAGGCCGGTACCTCCAAATCGGCGCACAGTGGATAAATCTTCCTGAACGAAGGGCTGAAAGAGCTGGGTCTCAACAGACTCTCCAATGCCGATGCCTGTGTCTTGAACGCTAAACTGGAGCATTATTTGAGGAACGTCAGAGTTTGAGGGCGCTTCCTCTGACTCAGTTAAGGCTGGAACGACAGCTAACGTCACTTCTCCCGTCATCGTGAATTTGATGGCATTACTAATCAAGTTACTGAGAATCTGCTGCAGACGAAAGTCATCTCCAATCAGGGTCCGAGGTAAGTCTGAAGCACAATTGACGGTCAAGGTTAAGTTCTTCGCTTTCGCGAGGGGTGTAAAAGTCTCGGTGAGCGTTTGAATCGTTTTAGCCAGTACGAACTCGCGATGCTCTAACCGTAGTTCGCTGGCCTCCAGTTTCGACAAGTCAAGGATGTCGTTAACAATCATCAGTAGCTTTTCGCTGTTGCTGCGCAGCGTCTCTAAAAGCTGCTGTTGAGTCGGGTTGAGGGGAGTCTGCAGCAGCAGTTCGCCGAATCCAATCACCGAGTTGAGCGGCGTACGGATTTCGTGGCTCATGTTTGCCAAGAACTGGCTCTTGGCCTGATTGGCGGAGTCAGCGGCTTGTGCGATCGCAACAGCATCTTCCAAAGCCTGATTTTTGCGAATCAGCTCTAGCTCGAACCGCTTAGGCCCGGTAATATCCATCACGGCGCCGTAGAGATGTGCAACCTGCCCCTGTTGATCCCGATTAGCCCTACCCACCATACTCAAAAAGCGTTGTTCACCGTCGGGACGCTGGAATGACAGATCGAGGCTACAGTCTGTTCCGTGCTCAAGCAGCCGCTTTAGAGCATTTTTGAGACGAGCCTGATCGTCTGTCGAACAGCAGGCGTAAATTTCATCGAAGCAGGGAACTGTCTTTTGTGGGTCGAAACCGCAGATGCTAAATAACTCTTCTGACCATTCTGCGCGTGCTGCGTCGAGATCGAAATGCTCAGTAACTTCAACCTCCCAACTCCCGACCTGAGTCAGTCGCTGGGTCGCCATCAATTTTGCCTCACTGCGGCGCAATGAATCTTCGGCCTGAATCCGTTCCGTCATCTCAGAAACGACGGCTCCAATGGCTCGATTGCCGTCGATTAAATCAACGGGATAGAAGTTGACGCACCAGCAGCGTTCTGTATGGGGGTCCGCCGGGGTTCTACCTCTAATTTCAACATCACAGATTGCTTCTCCTGTCTCTAGAACCTGCTGCAAGATGTCGCTTGTTCGCTGGGCAAAACTAGGAATAAGTTCCGGCATGGTTTTGCCCAGATGCTCAGCAACGGTGAAGCCGTTGATGTCTGCTAGAGCTTGATTCACGCGCAGATATCTGAATTCATGATCCAGGAGGCCCAAGCCCGCCGGACAGTTCTCGTATAGCTTTTCGAGAATAGCGTTTGTCTGTCGAAGCCGCTCCTGAAACTCTTTAAGCTCACTGATTCTGACAAAGGTCAGGACGACGCCATCCCAACTGCCGTCGTCCTGGAGATAGGGGTTCACCCGCATCAATAGGTGATCGCCAGAGGTGATCAGCGTCAGCTCCTGCTCAAAATCATGCCCGTCCCGAATGACCGGCTGCAGTAGGTCACTTAGATTTGCACAGTCAAGGTTGTTCGTAATATCTGCGAGGGGCCGCCCCACGTCCGACGGTTTGATGTTGATAGCGGCAGTTGCAGCAGGAGTAAACTTACGAATGTTGAGGTGGGTATCGAGGAACACGACCCCAATGTTGGTGCTGCGCAGCAGGTTGTTAATATCGCCATTGAGCTGAGTCAGCTCTTGAATTTTGGACTGATATTCAGCATTGACGGTGTAGAGTTCTTCGTTGACGGACTGCAGCTCTTCGTTGGTACTTTGCAGCTCTTCGTTGGAAGCCAACAGCTCTTCATTGGTTGCCTGCTGCTCTTCGTTGGTGGTTTCTAATTCTTCGATGGTGACCTGCAGGTTTTCGCGGGTCTGCTGTAGCTCGTACTCTAGTTCGGTAATTTGCTGTGCGGCTTCAGCACCAACATCAAATCGTAGGGCTGTCGGAGTAGGGGCAGCCAGCGTTTCTACCTCCAACACCACAATTAAGTAATCATCAGCGGCAGTATTACTTTGACTGAGCCTGACCCGGAGGCTGACGTTTTGTTCTTGGCCGTCGCGCTCAAGTTTGATCCCTGTATATAGAACAGGTTCGCGATCGCTTCTCGCCCGATGTAAAGCGGTACTTAGGGGCAGCTTTAGGGCCGGGGGCATTAGCTCCGTGACGTCTAAGAGCATTTCCCCCACGGGCAGCTCTAGCAGTTGTGCTGCATTGTAGAACACCCGCAGGAGCTGATTGTTTCGGTTCACCAGTATGCAGGTGAGCTGACGCTCGACAAAGCAGCATTCAAATGTATCTTCAAGGATGCGGTCGAGGTGCTGTTGTCTGGCCTTTACTCGCCTGGGGGTCTGAAGGGGAGAAATCCGGGCCTGCCGCGTTACCGGCATCAACGAGAGCTGCATATCTCGGCGCTTCCGAAACAGTTTCCACTTGGACTGCAAAACCGCGAACTCTTCCCCTAAATCACCTAGATTTTCAGAGCTGCCCAGAAACAAAACGCCTTGGGGGGCAAGGGCAAAATGTAAGAGGTGCAGCACCTGCTGCTGAAGCTGCGGCTGCATATAAATCAAGACATTGCGGCAGCTCACCAAATTCATCTTAGAAAAGCCCGCATTCTTCGTCAGGTCGTGGGGCGCAATGATCAACATCTCCCGGAGAGAGCGACGTACCTGATAATGGTCACCTTCTTTAGTGAAATATCGCTCTAGCCTTTTGCTTGAGATGTCATTGGCAATGTTCTCTGGATAGGCACCTCGGGCCGCAATCTCTAAAGCATTAGTGTCTAGATCGGTTGCAAATATTTTGACCTGGACCGGCTTGTTGGCTTTCTCAATGGCTTCATCAACTAGAATCGCCATCGAATAGGCTTCTTCTCCCGTGGCACAGGCAGAAACCCAGAGCCGGAGCTGCTGGTTCGGCTGCAGGTTACTGATTAGCTCAGGTAAAATCTCTGTTTCCAACAGTGACCAAGCTTCAGCATCTCGGAAGAATCGGGTGGCTCCAATCAGCAGATCCTGTCGCAGCAGTTTTTGCTCGTCTTCAGCGGTGTCGAGAAGCCGGGTGTAGCTTTCTAAATTGCTGCATCGAGTCAGCGCACAGCGGTGATGAATGCGGCGACTGAGGGTACTGATTTTGTAGTGAGAGAAATCGATTTCTTCGCGTTCAGCTAAGATATCTAAAATCTGCTGAAGCTGCTCTGGATCAATGAGGCTCGCCTCTTCAGGAGCAGCGGTGGGAAAGTTCTCCGAGAAGCGAACAATCTCAAATACTGTTTGGGCTAAATCCTGAGGCGATAGGATTTCGTCCACCAGCCCTGAAGGGATCGCGCTTGTGGGCATGCTGGTGAACTGGGCGGTCTCTGGCGACTGCACGAGGGCAATACCGCCGACTCGACTGATGGCCTGAATCCCTTCCGTTCCGTCTCGCCCTGTTCCTGACAGCAAGATAGCAATGGTCCGTTCACCCCAGTTTTGAGCTAGGGACTGCAAGAATTCATTGATGGGATAGCTGATGGAATCTGGCTGTTCCTGCAGACGCAGCTGATGCTCTTCGACCGTCAACCGCTTTCGCGCCGGTAGCATGTAAACATGACCCGGCTCAATATCTATGCCGTCTTCGACTTCCTGCACCGACATGGGGGTCTGTCGCTGCACAATCTCTGTCATCATGCTCTTATGATTCGGAGATAGGTGCTGCACCACCACAAAGGCAGCGTTGGGGTTATCAGGCAAATGGCCGAAGAATTCCTCTAGAGCCTGCACCCCTCCGGCAGAGGCCCCGATGCCAACGACAAAGAAATGCTTCGAATTGTTCATAGGATTTGACGTATCAGCGAAGCGACCGAGAAAACAACAACGATGCGTTGACGACTGGCACGAAAAGGCTGTATGTACAGGTTGCTATGCTTCTTCGTGCATTCGCCTTAACTATACAGATCTAGCTAGAAAGCTGTCCCCCTGTCACGTCAAGGAGTGCGCCGGTAATGAAGCTACTGTCTTGGGCGGCTAGAAAGACATAGGCGGGTGCCAATTCTTCCGGTTGGGCCGTTCGCCCAAGGGCGGGGTCAGTGTCAAATTCTTCAACCATCTTCTTGGGCATTGTGGCGGGAATGTTGGGGGTCCACACTGGGCCGGGAACGACGGAATTGACTCTAATTTTACGATCTGCAAGATTCAGCGCCAGCGCTTTGGTAAAGCTGTGGACGGCACCTTTGCTAGCGGCATAGTCCACCAAGAAGGGCTTACCGGTTTTACCGACGATGCTGCCGGTGTTGATAATCACATCGTCAGCTTCCAAATGTTTAATCGCAGCCTTCACCATATGGAAATAGCCAAAGACATTTGTTTCAATCGTGCGCCGAAACTGTTCGAGAGTGACGTCTTCAAACTTTTCCTGCACCATCTGGTAGGCGGCGTTGTTGACTAAAATATTGAGCTGCCCATAGTTCTGCACCGTTTGCTCGACCGCTTTTTTACAGGCATCGAAGTCGCGCACGTCTGCCTGAATTTTGAGGCACTGCTGACCGCGCTTCTCAACTTCACTACAGGTAACATCCGCATCCTGCTCATTCTCGTGGTAAATGATGGCGACGTTGGCTCCCTCTAGGGCATATGCGATCGCAACAGCTCTGCCAATCCCAGAATCGCCCCCGGTAATCAGCGCTACTTTGCCTTTTAGCTTGTCTGCAGGCTTGTAATTGGACAGATCGCTATCGGGCTGAAGCGCCATATCCGCTTGACTTGCCGGATATTCCAGCTGCTGTCCTGGAATCTGATCAGGCGTGGGGCGTCGCTCTTGGTCTGACATCGGAATCCTCAAAAATAAAAACAATGAAATAACGGGTGGATATTCTGCAGCCAAGAATCATAGCTGCACTATTGGCTCAATCGAAGGTCACCGTGGTGGGCATCGGCGGCTCTACGCAGTTACCCTGACGTCCCCGATAGAGCTCTGCGAGCTGATCTTCATGGCGCGCCAAGTTTCCACCGATCTGCTCCAATAGATCCGCCGTCCAAGGATCCGTCACCTGGGTGCTGAGGTTCAGAACGTCCACCCTGCCGGTCTGCAGATCGCCAAGTGCTCTTCGCATGAGCAGCACATCTTCGCTGGACTGAATCCAGTTGAGAAGTTTGGCATAGGCTTCTGTACCTGCCGCCTGCCAAGTCACGCGTTCTTCAAAATCTCTGAGACGCTGTTCCAATAACTCGACGTGGCGCTCCTTCGTGGCTGTGATTTCTCGCAGGACTAGGCTTAGATCAGCATCTGTTGCCTGTTCGTCATACTGCTTGAAAGAGGCCAGGGTGTAGCGCTCACCCACGATCACTTTGTTGAGCACGCTGATTATATCTTGGCGGCTAGCGCCGTTCCACAGTTCGCCCCAAGGCCACCACTCGTAGGTATGGTAGGCTTCTGGGTCCGGTAAAATCTTGCCGGGAATCGTTAACTCTAAGCGGCGCAGAATAGCGGCGGTGAACAGAGGCATATCCGCTGGGCGACGAGATGTAATCAAATTGCCGTCCACGACCACGGCCTGATCCACATAGGTTGCTCCGGCGTTTTCTATATCTTTACGAATGGCCTGAAATCCGGTGGCCCTTTTCTCTCGCAGCTGATCCGCTTCAATCAGGACTTGAGGGCCGTGGCAAACTGCGGCCACTAACTTCCCCTGTTCCATCATGTCCGTGACTAAGCGGACGGCATGGGGATTGGTGCGGATCTGATCCGGCGCGCCTCCACCCGGAATAATCACGGCATCAAAGTCCTCAGCCCGCACCTCTGTGGCTGTTGCGTGGGGCTTATGCTTAACTTGGCCCTGCTTGCCTTCATATTCATCATTCATGCGAGTCCCAATGACTTTCACGTCAGCGCTAGCCTGCAGCAGAGCCGTGTAGGGAACCTGGAACTCGCTATCTTCAAACTGATTCTCCAGCAGGATGGCAATGCGTCCCGTTGCTGCAACCACAGATAAGACTCCCTTTCTAAGCAACTCATTCTCAAATTAATGATTTGCCGTTACAGAACCGTCAATCTGCAGATTGATTATCAAGCGATCTCGGTCTGCCACAGGATAGAGGCGGACTAAATGTCGGAGACCTTCGCTGTAGCCTGCATCATCAGCTGTCCTTGCTGGACCTCTAGCTCCTGCAGCCGGAACGACATACCCTCTAGCTCAAAATTACGCAGGTCTAGTAGTTCTGTGGCGCTGTCAAGCAAAGCATCTACGACAGATTCTGGTCCTTCGGCCTGTACATCTTGCAAAATAATGCTGTGGCCGTTATCGCTCACTTGAGGGACAGCCTTGATGTTGACCTGCTGGGTCTCAACCGACTCAATAATCAAGAATTTTGCACTCAGCTCAACCTTGCCTGCACCTGGAAGTTTGAAGGTAATTTGGTTGGGGTCAATGGTGTGGGGCTTGCCGTCGATCTCTAGCTTGAGGCCCCGCAGCTTTTTGCGCATAAAGTCAGAGTTGAAGGCTCGCTCAATGTCGGATTCTGTCAGGGTGACTTCTGCCGTGGCGTTTGTTGGCTGCTTCAGCTCGATGTCGCCAAAGGCCGCTTTAAGCGGATTGATTGCGATCGCATCTGTCTCAACTACTAACGCTTCTGCGCGCAGATCCCCCTGCATGACCAGCCCTTCACCTTCAACGGTGACGGATTCTAATTCCCCCTGCACCAGATCTCCAGCATTGGCTTCGATATCGACATCGAGAGTTTCTACTGCGTCGAGCTGGCTCTCGAAACCGGCTTCAGCCGCTGTGCTGAGTGCTTGACTCTCGATGTTTTGGCTCGTTGTCATGATGCTTTTCCAAATAAAGAACTTACTAAACCTTTAGTGCCACTCGTTTGATTGGCTAGCTCCTGGAGACGCTGAATCCGAGCTTCCGTCGTCGGATGCGTGCGAAAGAGGGTTTGCAGCCCCTCTTTACTCAAGGGGTTAATGATCAGCAGCGGTGACATAGATGGATTGCCGTTGATAGGAATTTGCTGCCCTATAGTTTCTAGCTTCTGCAAAGCGCTCGCGAGGGCCAGCGGTCTGCCGGTAATCTGAGCGGCTCCTTCATCGGCGGAGAACTCGCGGGTGCGGGAAATGCCCAGCTGAATCAGCATCGCGGAGAGGGGAGCTAAAACTATTAGAAACAGAAGGGCCAGAGGATTGCCGCCCCGACGATTGTCGCGGCTGGCGGGCAAGTAAAGACCGCCGAAGGTCAGAATGCGACCCAGGAAGGTGATGGCTCCAGCAAGCGTTCCAGCAACCGCCTGGGTCAGGGTGTCTCGGTTGCGAATATGGGTCAATTCATGGGCAATGACGCCCTCTAGCTCTTGTGTAGACAGCAGGTCAATGATGCCTTGGGTGGCCGCAACGGCTGCATTCTCGGGGTTGCGGCCTGTCGCAAAGGCATTGGGTGACTTTGTCGGAATGATGTACAACTTCGGCATCGGTAAATCCGCGCGATCGCACAATTTGGCGACCATATCAAAATACCGAGGATTGTCTGAGCGCTCTAGCGGCTGAGCCTGAAAGGCGGCTAAAGCAGCCTTATCAGAGTAAAACCAGGATCCAATACTGGTCACGGCAGAAAAGGCTAGGCCAAGGTATAGCCCCTGTTCATTCCCGACTAAATAGTAGCTAGCGAGAACAATTAGACCGCTCAGAAGACCGAGCAAGCCTGCTGTTTTAATCTGATTAAGACGCAACATATGTCAGCTTATCGATACACTTTAAATCACACTGTCTCAAAGGTTGGTAGAGTGCCACCTCTATCTTCCGGCAGAGTTTTATCGACACTGAGGTCCATCACCTGCAGCGCCTGAGCTGCAGCACGTTTTTGCCGTGGCGATCTTTTGCGGGCCTGCTGTGACCGATCAATCTTGAACGCGATACAAAGAGCTTTGCAGGGAATACGTGCTTCAACCATTGCGGTAATCGACTCTCCAGAAATAACCTCCAGCACGGCTTCCGGTTTGGCATGAAAGGTGATGCGCTGCTGAGGTAAGACCACTCGCTCCCCGTCAATGGTCTTTGAGCCATCGGTAATCCGTAAAATCTGAATTCGTTTCGTCGGATTACTGTACTGACATAAAAGCATGGTCTTTTTGTAATGAGATGAGGTTTGGGTTGCGATCTCTTGGGATGCCTATGAACCGCAGTTCCTTTGTGGCTCTAATCCATTCATGCACTGCGACGTATCGCGAGAGAAGGATGGGTTAGGATATTCTCTCGGCTGAACTTGTGTTGGTTAGAGGCCCGCTGGCCTGACCAGCCATTTGATCGCTATAGCTTAATACTCCCTCAGGCTGAGGTTTCAGGAGTCTAGCTCCAGATAGACACAGGTTTTGTCTATAGATAGAGAACGGCGCTGTTGAGATCGCGCTTTTTATACAACTTGTACAGTTTATACAACGTAGATCGGAGTAGGTTTTATACAATGTAGGCTAGAACAATTGCCTGTCTAAAGTTGCTCTAAAAATAGAGAGTGCTCCCTATCTTTTAGAATGAACCTGAGTTCTGTGTTGCTGTGGTTATGAACGACTTGGGTCAAGCGCTTCTGAAGAAGACAGATACCGTTGTAGAAGCCTGGATTGCGGCTGTTCGCCAAGATCTTGAAATCGAGAGCGCTAGAGGTCTATCGTTTCAGTCCGTCCGCGACAGCATTCCCCATGTCTTGAAGGCGATCGCAACCCTGCTTACCTCTTCCCTGACCGATCAGCCACACACCCTTAAAGACAAAAGTATCAAGCATGGTCTGATTCGAGCACAGCAGGGCTACGACGTTGCTGAAGTGATGCGAGAGTATCAGCTCCTGCGCCAGATTCTGTTTGATACATTGTCTGATGATTTACAGTCAGGGTCAGCGGCAGAGCTATTTGAAGCTATGCAGATTATTAACGGCGTTTTCGATCAGGTGATTTCCGCCTCGATGGAGGAATACATCGATCAGCGCACCTATGAATATGAAGAGATTCAGGGACAGCTCCTGCTCACCAACCAAGAACTGACGCGCCTGAGTCTGGCTCAACGGGAAAATCTCTCTCACCTCAGCCATGAACTCAAAAATCCGCTGGCTGCCATTATGGGCTTTTCAGAACTTCTGCTTCAGCGGCAGCAGTCGGCAGCAGGGCAGGAGAAAGCAGGAGATTTGAAGCTGATCAAGCGTGTCCTGAGCAACAGCCAGCAGCTTCTGCGCCTGATCAATAATGCCGTAGAGGTGGCGCGATTTGATGCCGATCAGATTGAGCTTGACCTCAAAGAGGTAGGGTTGGTGCCCCTCGTCCAAGGCGTTGTGGATGCGGTACAGCCGCAGGCTTTAGAAAACATAGAGGTGATTCTAGATTGCGATCGCGCCCCACCTCAAGTCCAGTCTGACTCCCTACGACTGCAGCAGATTATCTCTAATTTATTTAGCAATGCCCTGCGCTATACAACGTCAGGGTCTGTGACCATTATTTGCCAAACCTGCGGTAGCGATCGCTGGTCACTGACTGTGATCGACACGGGGCGAGGCATCAGCCCTGCGGACCAAGCTCACGTTTTTGAACCCTATTATCAAGCAGGCGTTAAAGAAGAGCAGCTACCGCAAAGTACAGGGTTAGGACTTGCGATCGTTGCCAAGCTCGTGAGGTTACTGCAGGGTGACATTGAGCTGAACTCCGAAATAGGTGTCGGGTCTACCTTTACGGTTACGTTTCCACAGTCTGTCACCGCCGCCCATCGCAGTCAGTGAGTTTTTGTGCAAAACGCGCTCCTAACCCAAAGTCGGGCTAAGCCGCAGCAGCACCTGCTCAATATAGAAGCCCAGACGGGAGTTAAATATAATGCCGCTCGTATGTCATAGCACATTCAACGGGTGTTAGGACACTGCGATCGCAACGAGCGTTCAATTCATCGCTTGAGCAAGCTACCCTACATCTTTCATCTACCGAAAGGAAAAAATATGAGGGGGCAGTACGATCGGCCAGATCGTGAAGTGATTTCCCGTATCAAGCTAAAATTCGCTGTATTTGTTAGGGATCCCAGTCTTTTGAGTGAGTTGGATTTCACCTCTATCTATCTATGTGTGGAGGGTTTCTAGTTTCACCTCTGTTTTCATCAAGAGAGTTGACTCAACGCATAGACCCAATATCCCTTTACCTACGTTGCTCAGCTAATTATTGCCCTCATTCAACACAAAGGTATTGAAGGAGTCCATCAATGAACCACAACTTACGCGCAATACAACTCATCTGTGCTGCAACTTTAAGTACGGTTGTCCTATCGGCAAAGGCCGAAGTCGTTGAAGCCCAGGAAAATAATCCTGTGTCATCGTCTCAAGAATTTCAAGCGGAGCGCTTAAAGACGGATGAGAACGTCGTGATTCAAGAGAATAGCCAAATGTTCTTAAAGGCAGCGCTTGAGCGTGAATACACCTTTGATGCAGCGCAGTTTACCCGTCCTAAATTCGATGTTGCACAGGCCACTGAAACTGCCGTAGAGCAACCGTTTGTAGAGTTTGTTCTCACCGACGATATCGAGACGACTCAGCCTGTCGTAGAACAACCCCCTACAAAACCAGTCTCTGCCGAGCCAACGACAGAACTTCCTCAATTTGAAACCTCTGCAGCATTACTGGCTCCAGCAGAACCAACGAATCCAGCATTGATTGCCCAAGATATTCCCCCCGAAGAAGACGTTTTTCCAACCCCAGCAGAAGCCGTACCTGAAGAAGGAGAAATTGATCCGGGGCGCAGAACTCGTTCAGGACCGAGCTATGTTGGCATCGGTGGAAATTTTGGCACCGTAGGTGATTCGTCTGTAGGCGATTCAGGCCTAATTATCTATAGCAAGATTGGTCTAACGCGATTCTTTTCCGTTCGTCCAGCTATCGCAACGGACTTTGATGAAGATGCCACATTCCTGCTGCCGGCAACTTTAGATGTTGCGCCCATTCGAATTAACAACGACATCCGACTTGCACCTTATATTGGCGGTGGTGCTGCGCTCTCAACCCAAGGAGACTTTGGCCCGCTTGTGGTCGGCGGTGTTGATTTGCCCGTCACGTCTAACCTTACGGCAACGGCTGGCGTCAACTTTGCAATTCTTGATCCAGTCGATTTAGGTGTGTTCGTCGGTATCGGCTACAACTTTTCAGGATTCTAAGCCATGAGTAATGATGGTTTCTGGTTGCCCAACGACAAAGTGGCTTCAACTTCGCTTTCTCTGAAAGATGTTATGGGCTTTTTTGCCTGGGTGATATTGTCAGGAGCATCGTTCAAGCTTTTTGATATCTTTCCTAGCCTGTTAGCGAAGTTTTTCCTTTGGATGCAGGGGCGAGAATTCCCTCTCTAGAAAACCGCTGCAGCAGCTTATCTCCTCCTTAGGATAGAAGCTGCTGCAGCTCCTCCAGCTGGCCTTTCATTTGGGCATACCCAGCCTTAACTGCGGGGGTCGCTTGGTGAAAGTCAAAGATGCCAATTTGTTGTAGATCCACCTCGATTAAAATATCGGGCGGGTGGAGATCCATATTGCTGCGGGCCAGACCCTGCTCTATAACATTAATGGAATTACCAATCACATCAAAAATGTTCGGAGATGGATCATCAGACGGCATCCACTGATCGATTTTGTCCTGCACCGTCCCCTGAACTGTGCGGTAGGCCCGTTCAACGCTGGCAAACATTTCGGTCTGTCCCTGCCTCGGCTGATACTCTTCCTGGTCAGGTTTAGACTCTGAAATCACATCAGGATTTTGCTCCGCTTCTGAATGAGAGAGACTATTGTTCAAGTCCACCGCAATCACGACTTCTGCGCCCATATTCCTAACGACATCGATCGGGATGGGGTTAACGAGGCCACCGTCAACAAGGTAGCTCCCTTCTCGCTGTGCGGGTGTAAATATGCCAGGAATCGATAGACTGGCTCTGACGGCATCCACCATTGATCCACTATCGAGACAAACAGCTTGCCGCGTGGTTAAGTTCGTCGAGACACAACAAAATGGCGTGAGCGTGTCCTCCATTTGACGCTCTCGCAGATGCTCAGCCAGTAAGCTGTAGACCTTATCGCCATCCAGTAGGCCCTGCCTTGGAAAAACCACGTCTAGGAATGAAACAATCTTTTTCCAGTCGAGGGGATAGACAAATTCCTCTAGCGCATCTAATTCACCAATGGCGTAAAAAGCGCCCACCACTGCACCAATGCTGGTCCCAGCAACGTAATCGATCTTGATGTCTGCCTCTTCCAAGGCTCTCAGGACACCAATGTGTGCCCAACCTCTTGCGCCACCGCTGCCAAGGGCGAGGCCAACTGTCTGCGGCATATCGAGAATCCTTTGTGTTTTGCAAAATGCTTTCAGTCTCAGGTTGCCGAGCAGTAAAGTATCTCTAGCTTAAGCAGAAACGCAAAATATAAGGAGCCTCACAGCTACATTTTGTGAGCAAAATCTTATATGCCTGAAGCTCTATGCCTTACCCACAACTCCTACATTCATGCAAAGACCGGGATCTAACCCTACCTTGAAAAAGGGAGGAGGGATCTCCCCTCAGAAATCACCTTGCAACTCACGATTTGAGAAAGCTCATCACTAGGCAATGAGCCAGATCCCTCCCAGCCCCCCCTTGAAAAAGGGGGGAGAATATAAGCCAGAACTAGATTTCACGATGTATGGGTAAGGCATATACCTGAAGCTAGATGCTCGGTCCTTCGTCGTTGTCCTAGACTTTGCAGTAGTGGATGCTAACTATTTTTACTTCTATCTACTGCCGCACTTTATCCATAGAACAATGACACAAGCGACTCAGCCGGTTGCCAATCGAATTGCGATCGCATTTGACTTCGATGAAACACTGGTTCCCGACAGTTTCGATGGCTTGCTGAATTATCTCGGCTATGACGTTGCCCAGTTTCGTGAAGAGCGATACGAACCTCTCAAGCACCAAGGCTGGGACGGGATCGCTGCCAGATTTCACCTCTTGGCTGAAGCTTCGCAACAGCGACCTGCGGGTCAAAAGATTACCAAAGAAACGCTGACTCAGTTTGGTCAACAGCATCAACCCTTCCCGGGCGTCACTGAGATGTTTGAGCAACTGACGCAACAGGCCCAAGCGATTGTGCCAGATATCGAGGTCGAATTTTACTTGATTACCAGCGGTTTTGTAGAAGTCGCTCGGAACAGCGCCATCGCCCCTTATTTCAAAGCCATGTGGGGCTGCGAATTTCACTACACACCTGCGGGGGAAATTCAGTGTCTCAAGCGATCCGTGACTCACTCAGAGAAAACGCGCTACCTAAACTATCTGTCGAAGGGCATGGACAACCACTCTCAAGATGATCTCCTGTTTGTCTATCAAGACGTTCCTGAAGAGCAGCTTCATGTGCCTTTCAGCCAAGTCATCTATGTCGGTGATGGAACCTCTGATCTCCCCTGTTTTGAACTGCTGAAACAAGCAGGTGGAATTGCCCTCGGCGTCTATGAACAGGGAACGGCAGCCGATTGGAATCAAGAATATCAGGTGAGTCAGAGTCAGCGCGTCATCAATCTAGCACCGGCTGACTATAGTGAAGGAGCTGAACTGATGCAGTCTCTCACCCTTGCGGTCGAGAGCATTAGCAAAAAGGTCGCACTGCTACAGCTGAGTCAGGGTGAATAGATTCTTCTTCGTAGAGCCGTTAGAATCTCTACCCATTGACGAAAATAATGACCCAAAAATCAGACCAGAGATAGATCTTGTGGCGTCTAGCTCTCTATCTCAATCAGGATGTCCTGCATCACTGATGGCGTTTAGTATGTTGATATAATTATTTTAAAAACGAATCCGCCAATTTTGAGACAAAGAGGTCCACACCCATGAAATTCCTTCTGCAAACGACACAGACCGCTAGCGCCGCTGCCTTGGCCGTTAGCGTTGCACTGTTTTCTTTCGGGGAGATGGCCCATGCCCAAGGTACGGCTGCCCCTGCACAGGATCCTGCGGCTGAGCAGGAACTGAATCAAGCTGGTGATAACTTTGACCAGGCTGGCGACCAGATTCAGAAGGGGCTGAGCAACACCGGAGAAGCAGTAGAAGAGGGTGCTGAAAACACTGTACAAGAAGCAGGAGAGGCTGTTGACGCCACCGGAGAAGCGGTAGAGAATGCTGCCGAGAATACGACAGAAGCTGCAGGCGAAGCCATCGATGCGACCGGAGAAGCGATTGAGCAGACGGGTGAAGAAATTGAAGGCGCAGCTCAAGAGACTGGAGAGGCGATAGAGGGGGCTGCTCAAGAAGCAGAGCAGGAAGCCGTTCAGGCTGCGAACGCCGTTGAGGACAGTGCCAACTGGGGATGGCTAGGACTGCTAGGACTGCTGGGGCTACTGGGACTACGAGGTGGCAAGAAGGAAAAAGTGGTTGAGTACCGCGCTTCAACGGATTACGTGCCAGACTCTACAGGAACAACGCCCGTCAATCATCAGGAGCCTGTGCGAACAACAACGCTCCCTTCAGACACTGACTACAAGCGCTAAAGCAATTCGTCTGAGCAGAAAAGATCGTTCTCCCTTCGTTCTATGTACAGAGCGGAGGGAAATTAATCTGTACAGTTGCTATGATGATGTCTGATGAAGGATGGATAAAACCCCCGTCTCGTGGGCGGAAAGCTGAGCGTGGTGTTCCAACTCTGATCGCCGCTTCTCCATCATGGCGATGAGCTTTGCTTCAATGTAGGTTTCAATAATCACCGGATGAATGTAGTACTTCCGGCAAGTTGCTGGTCGGTTGCCGAGCTGCTTCGCCACAGCCTTGACCGTCTCTCTGACGTGTTTTTGTGCCTGCCGATCATCTTCAAAATCGCTGATCTTGATCAGCTCAGCCGCCGTTAGAACAGTCCCAGCCCAAGTGCGAAAGTCCTTGGCTGTGAAGTCTGAACCCGTGATCTGCTGCAGATATACATTCACGTCACCCGAATCAACGGTCTGACGCTGCTTATTCTCATCGAAATACTGAAACAGTTCATAGCCTGGAATCTCTTGGCACTGCTGCACGATTTTGGCAAGGCGCGGATCTTCGAGGGTGATCGCATGTTCTACGCCGCTCTTGCCGCGAAACTCAAAGGTCACCTGACCCTCTTCAATCTCGACGTGACGATCGCGCAGCGTCGTCAGCCCAAAGGATCGGTTGCGGCGGGCATACTGATCGTTCCCAACCCGAATCAGCGTTTTGCCCAATAGCTGCACGACGGTGGCTAGCACCTTCTCACGGGGAAGGCCCTTCAGCTTGAGATGTTGAGTGGTGTGCTGACGGAGGGTCGGCAACACCAGCCCAAAGGGCAGGAGGCGATCAAACTTGGCCCGACTGCGGAGCCGTCGCCACTCAGGGTGATAGCGATATTGTTTACGGCCCTTTGCATCTCGCCCGGTGGCCTGCAGATGTCCCTGGGGATGAGGGCAAATCCACACTTCTGTCCAGGCGGGGGGAATGGCAAGAGCTTGGATGCGATCGCGTTCGGGCGACGGCGGAATTCTGTTTCCGTCTAGGTCAATGTAGCTAAACCCTCGGCCAACCTTTTGGCGCTGAATGCCGGGGCGATCGTTACTGACATAGCGCAGACCGGCAGCTCTGGCTGATTGAACGGGGTCAGCAAGGAGATTTGACATTGATCGATGACTTTTGCTTTAAATGATACAGAGATAGCTAAACTGGCTCAGCGGTCACGACAACTTCAGTGGGGGACGGCTTCGATTCATAGAACTGGCAGGCCGTTTGCCCCAGCCCGAAGAGCAGGGTGGCGTTCACCGCTGCGCCAGAGATTGCCCCCACCACAGGGAATACCTCTACAAAGCTGGCTCCTGTTTTGAGAACGCCGCTCCCCAACATCGAAAGACCAAAGATGGCTAAAATTTCGCCCCGACGGGTTGAGTCAGAGAGCGGAAAGCCGTAAGCCGCTGCAATTCGGTACACCATCTCTGCCTGCAGCTTTGTCATGGCAGCCAGATCAACGGCAAACAGGGCGAGGGCCAAAGGTGGAGCCAAGTTCGTGAGCAATCCGACAGTCCCTGCCTGCAGCGCTGACTGCTGGATTAGCCGTTCCGCGATTTGGCGGCGGGAATCGCTGGGATGCTGGCGTTGCAGATCGGCCACCTCGGCTTCAATTTGGACCGTATCTGCCTGCCCTAGAAAAGTCAGGAGCTTACTGGCTCCAGGGAGTCGAGCTAACCACTTCAATAGCGGATTTTGAGCCACTGCATCCACGCTCTGACCGACTTCTTGAGTGGCCCCTTCGAAGAGCTGTCCCATGTTTCGGCTGAGTTCCGTGGCCATCGCTTCGAGCTGCTGATAGGTTTCTTGAGCCATTTGTGGAGGAGATTGAGTCATGGGTGATGCCTGGATTAAAGCTATACAAAGGTGGCTAGAACAGTGGTGAATGCTTCCGTTCGGGTTTCATAGAAAACTTATGTTGCTCTGCATTAATTTCCTCAAGTGACAGGGCCAAGACGTCAGTGCAGCGCCGTAATATTTACCCCAACGTCGATTTATATATTGACGCTAAGTTTGAAAATAAGCGGGCTAATATTCTATTCAAAGATCTATGCTTACAAAGCATGCCAGGAATTTGTGCTTGCAGCCCTCTATCTGAAGTTAGATCCTGCCTCTAGCCTAGTCCGTGCCAGTCTTTGCTGGGCCAAGTAAAGAGAAAAGTCGTTCCTTGTTCGGGGGGAGATTCTACCCAAATCTCGCCTCCCTCGGCTTCGACCAGCTTTTTCACAATGGCGAGTCCAATGCCGGTACTTTCAATCTTGTCTCTGGCCTGCAGCGTTTGGAACATGCCGAAAATACGCTCTTGGTATTCAGGGGCAATCCCAGGGCCGTTATCGGTAACGCTGAAGGTTTGCTGGTGTGGTTGGCAACTGATGACTACTTTGCCGTCGGTGCGATCGCAATACTTAATCGCATTACTAATCAGGTTAGAAAAGACGCGCTGCAGCGGTAGCTGATGGGTCTGCAGCACCGGTAGATGCGGTTCAATGACCACTTCAAATCCAGGCGGTGGTGCTAAAGCCTTCGCGATTTCTTGTACCAGGTATA
Source organism: Acaryochloris thomasi RCC1774 (assembly GCF_003231495.1). Classification (NCBI taxonomy): domain Bacteria; kingdom Bacillati; phylum Cyanobacteriota; class Cyanophyceae; order Acaryochloridales; family Acaryochloridaceae; genus Acaryochloris; species Acaryochloris thomasi. Next base: position 36,359 of record NZ_PQWO01000020.1, on the reverse strand, counting down.
CAACATTGACGGTCTCGATCTTGTGTGTCATTCGACCGGCACGAGAGTAGTCCAAGAGACCGTCAATCAGCCCCTCTAAGCGGTGGACTCGGCTACGCATTAGCTGTAGCTGTTCTTGGTTTTCTGCTGGTAAGGTGCCAGTCAAGTCTTCTTCTAGCCATGCTGATAGGTTGGCAATGGCCCGCAGCGGTGCTTTAAGGTCGTGGGAGGCGATGTAGGCAAATTGATCGAGTTCTTGGTTTTTGCGTTCTAGCATTGCGGTGGTCTGCAATAGGGAGGCATTCAGCACCAGGAGCTGCTCGGCTCGGTTTTCTAGCTCGGCTTCGGCCTGCTTGCGATCTCGAATATCTTCAATCACGCAAATGAAGTAGAGACGGTCTGCTCGGTCATGGACGGCTGAGACAGTCACGAAGGTCCATACTTCCTCCTGATCGGCATTGATATAGCGTTTATCAAAAGAGCAGCTAGAGATTTCCCCATCAACCATCTGCTGCAGATACATTAAATCCGCCTCTAAATCATCGGGATGCGTGACTTCCTGAAAAGTAAGCTGCATCAAATGCTCCCGAGAATAGCCCAGCATGTCACAGAGCTTTTGATTCACTCGGACCCAATGTCCTTGGGGGTCAACATGGGCAATCCCCGTCGCCGCCTGCTCAAAGGTGACTCGAAAACGCTCTCGAACGCGCTGTGTCTGCTGTTGTGCTACTTCAGCATGGGCCTGGGCCTCCTGAGCCTCAGCCAGCAGAGCATCCTGTCGTTGCGTCCATGCTTCTAATGCCTCTGTGCGTTCAGCTACCTGCGTTCCTAGGGTTGCCTTTAAGCCTTCCAGCTGATGTTCTGCCGCTTCACGCCGACTGACCTCGACAACAAGCGCTTGATTGAGCGCCTTAACCTGAGCTGCGCTGGGTAGCCCGAATACTCTGGCGAGAAGCTGCTGCAGAGTCCGCCACATACTGAATTATCCTGAACAACGGCTTGTCTCCTTTCAGTATCCGCTATCGGCTCCCTTAACTTTTAACTGACTAATCCAGAGCGCAAGGCTCTGACTGCAGCCTGAGTTCGGTCATCAACGCCCAGCTTCTGTAGAATATTATGGACGTGGGTTTTGACGGTACCCACCGTAACGAAGAGAGCTTCAGCAATTTCAGTATTGCTTTTGCCCGAGACAATTAGCTCCAGGGTCTCTAGCTCTCGGTCGGTTAAAGGAGAAATCTCTAGCAGTTCTTCAAACTCTGGCTTGACGGCGTCAATCTCAACGCTGCGCTGGTCTGTCTCTGCCGTGGGTGGACTCTTGAGCTGGCGCAGGACAATACTTGCGATCGCAGGGTCAATCCAGTGATTTCCCGCATAGGTATCACGGACTGCAACCAGCAAATTATCCAGCTCAATATCCTTCATGCAGTAGGCATCTGCACCCGCCGCAAAGGCTGCCAGTACCGCCTCTTCGCTGTCGTGGCTGGTCAGAATTAAGACCTTGGTTTTCGGCTCAGTCTGTGGGTCGTGATTCTGCTTAAACTGCTGCGTGACTTCAATGCCGTCAATGTCCGGCAATCCGATGTCAACGATGGCGACATCGGGCAGGGTATCTTTCAAGACCCGTAACCCCTCCTGGCCGGACGAAGATTCGCCCACGCACTGCATACCGGGTTGTTCCTGCAGAGCTGTTTTTAGCCCCATGCGCGTCAGAGCATGGTCTTCAATCAGGACAACACGAATATCACTCATAGCCGTTAGAGGTCCTGAACGTAGTTAGTGTCATAACAACTTGAAACTGAGAACAAATAGGCTCCAGCATTGTAGGAGATCACCATTGGTACCCGCCTCTAGCTAAAGATAGAGCTATCTGTACTGCCGAGTCTTTGCTGAATGACCTGCTCATAAATGCTCGTAGCAAGCCTGAGCAATTGCCCAATCTTCTTGCGTTTTAATCACCAGCACCCGCGCTGTAGAGTTGGCCCTCGCAATATCTTGATCAACGGGAGAACTGTCATTTTGGGCTAGATCGATTTGCAGCCCTAAAAATGCGAGAGCTTCACAGGTCTCAGCCCGAATCGAGGCAGAATGCTCTCCAATGCCTGCGGTAAAGACCAGCGCATCAAGTCCCCCCAAACTCACGAGCATTTCGCCCAGACAAGACTTCAATCGATGCAGATAAATATCCCGCGCAAGTTTGGCTCGTTCACTGCCGTTGGCGATGGCTGTTAATGAAGCTCCTCTCTTAGAGGCCGGCTGGTCGGAGACGATCGCGTCTTCAATTTTTCGTAAATCATGGGATATCCCCGAAATACCCTTGAGGCCAGACTCTTTGTTAAGTAGACGGTCAAGCTGATCGGCTGTGTGGCCCTGGCGCATGAGATGGATCAAAATCCCAGGATCCACCGCTCCTGACCGCGTTCCCATCATCAGTCCATCTAAGGGTGTATATCCCATCGTGGTGTTGATGCTCTGCCCATTCTTGACTGCGGTTAGAGAAGCCCCATTCCCCAGATGACAAACGATCAGTCGTTCCACCGTTCGGCCCAAAATCTGGAAGGCCCGCTGCGTACAGTATTGATGGCTGATGCCGTGAAATCCATAGCGGCGAATGCCCTGTTCTATCCAGTCATAGGGACCGGGATAAATGGCTGCTGCTGCAGGCATTTGGCTGTGAAAAGCAGTATCAAAAACGGCGACTTGAGGCACCTGACCCAGCAGCCGCTCAATGATTTCGATGCCCTCTAAATGGGCTGGGTTGTGGGTCGGTGCTAAAGGAGAGAGGGTTGCGATCGCATCCTTGACCTCATCCGTCACTCTCACGCTGGCCTGGTATGCCTGCCCTCCATGGACAACCCGATGCCCGACAACATCAATCTCTTGCAGGTTTTGGATCGCTTGAGTCTCTCCCTGCCAAAGCGTTTCTAGCAAATGCGAAAGGGCGTCGGCCCGAGTCACCGACGATAAGTCTTCTTCTCGCTGTTCTCCAGCGGCGGTTTTAACGACCAAAGCGGCATGATTGGGGGCATGCCAATCAAGTTGGGCCTCCCAAAGCGGCGTAGCAGGAGACTCTGGGATTGCCCCCTTGATTGTGTAAAGGCAGCATTTGTGGCTGCTGGATCCTGCATTGAGGACTAAGATTTTCATGGTCGCTTATGTCCCCGCTCTGGAGTTTAGGCTGCATTAGAGTCTCTGAGGTCTTTGAACGTCCGGTCTTTTTGCCTTAACTCTGGGCGATGCCCCCATATAAATTTCTAGAATGATTGGCTTTGATTCTAAAACGAAGCTCAAGAGCCTGCCAATCAATGTAGCGGTACACGTCTTGATTAGGATATGTAGATGGCTGAAACCATTGATAACAGAAACGGCTGAAACCCATTAGTGGCAGAGAAAAGCTATCCCAACTCGGCCTGCTGTACCAGAACGGTTCCCATCCCAGCCTCTTTCCAAGGGCGCAGGCTCTCCGATTGGGGCGGTACAGTTTTAGACTGCTCTTAATCTCTACCCCTAGATAGTCGTTGTTTCCCATGACACATCGCTAAGATCGTCTTACGACTGGAGTCATTGTCGTTGATCGTCAGCGCTAAGGCTCTGCTGAAGCTACTTTTTCCAACAAGTTTATGATGTGCGCCTCTGAACAGTGTTTAGACACCTTAAACGTTCTCATTGCAGAAGACTATCCCGATAGTCGTGATTTCTTGCAAATGCTTCTGGAAGATACTGTCAAAAGCGTAGGCGTGGCTACTAATGGACGGCAAGCCCTAGAACAGTTGACCACTGGAGACTACGACCTCGTGCTAATGGACTGTTGCATGCCAGAGATGAGTGGCTATGAAGCGACCCGCATCCTTCGGCAGCGAGAGGGGCAGCAGAAGCACACGGCAATCATTGGATTGACGGCAAACACCGCAAGGGGCGACCGCGAAAAATGCTTGGCAGCGGGCATGGACGAATATCTCACCAAACCCGTGCTCATTAGTGACCTCCTAGAAGCCATGACCGAGGTGGCAAAGGCAAGCGAACTCTGTTGAGTTTCAGGGCAACGAAAGTTACACCTCTCAACCGAACTCGCAAACTTGCTGTGCCTAGACGGACTGCAAGTACAGAAGTAAAGCCAGTTTCTTGAAATACCTCTAGCTTGAAATGCGAGGCCAAGTGAATGAAAATGCGCTGCCTTGACCCAGATCAGATTCAACCCATACAGATCCGCCTTGCTGTTCAACGATCTTCTTGATGATGGTCAGGCCCAGCCCTGTCCCCTTTGTTCGGTCTGTCGTTGATAGGGTCTGAAAAATTCCAAAAATTCTTTGATGATGCTCAGGCGCGATACCGGGTCCATCATCTATCACCGTGAACTGAAGCTGGTCTCCTTGCTCGTCGAGTAAAATCTGGACTGTGCCATCTGTGCGGTCGTGGTATTTGAGAGCGTTACTGATCAAATTAGAAAAGACCTGCTGTAACAGTAGGGCCTGGGTCTCGATGCAAGGTAGAGCTGCAGGGACTTGGACTTCAAAGGTCTCTGGTGGTGCAAGGGAGTCGATGATCTCTAGCAGCATTTGACGGACATCTACCATGTTGATGGCAATGGTCTGACGGCCTGCGCGTGCATACTGCAGCACACCATCTATCAAGGCGTCCATCCGTTGAATACGATTTTGAATCAGAGCTAGCTGCTGTTGATTCTCTTCCGGCACCTGATCCTGCAAATCCTCAACGATCCACTGCGAGAGGTTGGCAATGCCGCGCAGCGGGGCCTTCAAGTCGTGGGAAACGATATGTGCAAACTCGTCGAGTTCCTGGTTACGCTGGCTGAGGGATTGAGTACTCTGAGCCAGAAGCTGGTTAGTGCGTTCTAACTCGACTGCCCGCTCTCGCAGCTGATGGTCAACGGCTTGCTGCTTTTCTAGGCTTGCCTGCAGGCCGTTGACTAATTCGGCCTGTTGAATTGCGATCGCAACCTGCAGCGTCAGCTCGTCAAGTAGCGCTAGATCATCCGGTTGCCAGCAATGCTTCTCTTCGCAGTGGTGTGCGATCAAGAGTCCCCAGAGCTTTGTCTGATTTAAAGGAGCATCTGCTCGGATAATGGGCACCACTAAATTTGATTTCACCTGAAACTGCTGCAACATCTGGAGATGACAGTCAGACAGTCCAGCGGACTCAACATCAGGAACCACCATTTTGTGGCCCTGTAAATACTTATCAGCTTTGTGACCTTGCTGACCTTGAAAGCAGTTATCCTCTAGCCGACAGCCCATTGCTGCCGTCCATCCAGGCAGTACTGATTCCGCCACCACGGTACCGCTCATATCGGGTTCGAAGCGATAAATTAAAGTGCGATCGCATCCCAGCAGCTTACGTCCGCCGCTCGCCGCCGCTTGCAAAATTAGCGATAGCTCAGACGCTTGCATAACCTTGAGCGCGACTTCCCTAAGCAGTTCTCGCTGCTGCCGCTGGCGCTCAATCTGCGCCTTAAGCTGATGCTCAAAGAGAGCCTGGGTTACGGCCTGGTTTAGCTTCTCTGAAGTTAACTGCCCCTTGATTAAATAATCCTTCGCGCCCGCCTTCATGGCCTCCACCGCAACTTGCTCACTGCCTTCGCCCGTCAGCATAATGATGGGTGGGCAGCTCCCAAGCTCTTGGCCGAGCAGCCGAAAGAAGTCCAAGCCATCCATATCCGGCAGAGAGTAGTCTAGCAAAATGATGCTAGGCCACTGGCTGCGGCAGGACTCTAGTGCGGCGTCACCGCAGTCGCACTCAATAATTTGGTTCGCAGAGACCGTCGCCTGCAAATATCGACGATAGGTGAGGCGGTCCACCTCTGAATCGTCAACAAGCAAAACCGACACGCTTCTCCAGTAGGGAGAAGAAAGACTAGGAGCAGATTCAGAGACAGAAGACATCGCGCATGGACAAGAGGCTGACAAACGTGTCGGAGACCGCTGAGCTGCGCTAGAGGAGCCTGGACGATCTGTTAAGGTCGCGATTCCTGATTTGATGAGGGTAAAACCGTCGCCTTAAACCAGAAGTCTAAAAACTGTTGAATAGAGGCTTTGAATAAACGGATATCCATTGACTTGAGCATGTAGCTATTAGCGCCGAAACGGTAACAGGCTTCCACATCTTTAGGATTAGACGAAGTCGTCAAAACCACAATGGGTATCGTCTTCAGTTTATCATTCTGCTTAACTTCTGCAATAACCTCACGGCCATCTGTCCCCGGCAGGTTGAGGTCTAAGACAATGACGTCCGGCAAAGGCGGCTGGGGAACCGCCTGCCTCTGCTGCAAATGCTCTAGGGCGTCGTCCCCGTCATGGCAGCGAACGATCGATAAGTCCATTGTCCCAACTTCATTGACAATTCGTCGGAATGCCTCAAAGTCTTCGTTGCTGTCTTCCACCACCAGTAGAGAAAGAGATGGCTGTTTATACATGTTCAACCTCGCCCAAGCTGAAGTAAAAGGTGCTGCCTTCCCCGTAGGCTGACTCAATGATGATCTCACCCCCATGTCGCTCTACGATTTTTTTGACGATGGTGAGCCCTGCGCCCGTGCCGCCACCGTAGCGCCCGGGCGCATGAAGACGTTTGAAAATCTTAAACACGTTCTCCAAGTGCCGGTCTCGAATCCCAATGCCGTTATCTCGAACGTAGAAAACGGTGCCAGCCTGCTGCAGAGCGCTGGGTAAAGTCGCACGGTCTTCATCTGTGCTCACGTAGCCCATTTCAATCCATTTGTGTGGCTTATCGTTGTACTTGATGGCGTTGCTGATCAAATTAGTAAACAGCTCGCTGATGCGGATGCGATCGCAAGCCAAGGTCGGCAGTGGCCGAGGGATGCGAAACTCAATCGGCTCCGGCTGACTGATCTTAATGACGTCTAGCACCTCTGTCACCACTTCGCCCATATCAGTCCTGTGCAAAACCAGCTCCGCACGCCCCAACCGCGAGTAGTGAAGCAAAGAGCTGATTAAATCCTCCATGCGCTGCGCCAGCCGCACCAAGGTCTCTAGCTTATGTTGCCCCTCTTCTCCTAACTGATCGCCGTAGTCTTCGATCAGAAAACTAGAGTAGTTATGAATGCCCCGCAGCGGTTCTTTGAGGTCATGGGAGGCGACATAGGCAAAGGAATCGAGTTCGCTATTGCTGCGCTCCAGATCTGCATTGAGCAAAGCCAGCTCATCGGACTTCTGCAGCACAACCCCGATAATTGTGCTGCGCAGCTCTAGGGCCGCTTCCTGTTCACAGGCTTTCCAGGGAAGCGATCGCATCTGTACCGTCTCCTGCCAGCGCTCAAAGGACTTCCTGGGTGACAGGTAGGTTAGACCGTCAGCATCCACGCCCTCCTGCTGCTTTTGCTGGCCGCCCCAATGCACCGTTTGCACAACCTCGGGCCGCAGCCACAGCAGATAAATCTTTTGAACGCGAGAAATCCGCAGCGCCATCAAACCGCTGGCGACTTGGCGATAGTCAGCCATTTCTGGACAACGCAGCCCCAAAGACGCCGTTGTGTAAAGCACAGCGTCTGCCTCAAACTGCGGCTCTACCCAGTCAAGAAGCTTGCTGATCACCGGTTCCGGTGGCGTTTGGCCAAAGCTGATGATCGCATCACCTTCATAGAAAATTAGGCCCGAGGCCCTACCCAAGGCCATCAAATTATCAGGATTGTGACTCAGAACGTCAGCCAGCGTCTGGCAGTGAGCGCTAGCTTTAACAAAGTTGGCCTGAATCGACTGTAGCCGCACCTGATCATCCAGATCTTCCGTCTCAGATTTTGTCGCTAGCTCTAAAGAAATGGACTGCCCTAGGAATTCACAGATGGTCCGCAGCTCATAAGAGAGCAGTTTGGGGCTGCAGTGGTGACAGGCAATCAGTCCCCAAAGCTGTTGATTCTTCAGCAGAGAAATCGACATGGAAGCCCGTACGCCCATATTGCCTAAGTATTCTCGGTGCACAGAAGAGACGCTACGCAGGACCGATAGACTCATATCTAAAGGCGCATCGGTCACAGGATTATTCTGTGGCTCTAGGGGGACCGGCTCATAAACGGCGTCAGGAATGAGCCGCAGTAGATTCAAACGATAGAGATGTTTGGCCTGCTGAGGGATATCGGTGGCGGGATAGTGTAGCCCTAAGAAAGCTTTGAGGTCAGCACGCCGATCTTCTGCAATTACGTCTCCGGCCCCTGCCTGATCGAAGCGGTAGATCATCACCCGATCAAACCCAGTGATCCGACGGATCTCAGCCGCAGCAGTGTGGCAGAGTTCAGCAACGGTCTGGGTTCTCTGCAGCTGACTAATGGGGGTCTTAACGAATCGATAGAAGTCAAAAAAGTCAATTTCATCTGATGCTTGAAGGGGTTCGAGTTCTAAAACGACAACGGTGTCCGCACGGTGGACAATGCCGCCAAAGGAGCGGGTTTGACCGTCAACCTCAACCGATAATCTCAGGGGATTGACGTGTTCAAAATCGGCTGTCAGACAGCCTCGGATCTGCTCAAGCTGTTCTGCTGCAAATAGGTGCGTGAGGGGCTGGCCCCATAGCTGCTCTGGCGTTAGCCCTATTACCGTGGTGACGTTTCGGCTGACCTGGAGCAGGGTGAGATCTGCTTCGGTGAAGGTTAGCAACACGCCGTGGGGTTGAATCGCGCTCGGGATGTGAATCGGTTCGCGATCGCAATTGGTCAAAGAGACATCGGGCGGCGCGATATCGGGATTCGTGAGCGTCGTTATTTGTTGTTTGATCTGAGAGACGAAACTAGATGAAGTCATACCTGCTGGAATCAGCTCTTACGCACAGTCCTTCATCATTATGCTAATTGCCAGCCCCTGTTGGCTTTTTTAGAAGACGTTGAAATCAGAGGTGACAATCTGGGCTGCATGCGCTTCGATATAGTCCCAGATCAACTGACAGACCGGCCGCTGTTGACCGATATTACAGTTTTCGTGGAGGTCAACATAGGGCAGAAAGTTATATTCATTGAAGGCCCCGCCTGTTTCAGCAAGCGGGCGTGAGAGATCCATCGTCATCAGATCAAAGCCCAGAGTCAGGGTTGAAAAATGGTGGGAGAACGCAATGCAGTCTTTAATCGTGTCGGGATGGAGCCGATCGGTGCAGTCTACGTAGTCAGCCCCCGTCGATGCCGTAATTTTCTTCTGTAGGAAGAACATTTTGCCTGCAGGCAAGACGGTCTCAAGGGTGTAGTTTGCTCTGTGTAAAAGTTGGCGGCTGGTGTGGTCAAAGACGAGTTGATGCAGGGTCGTGTGGGCTTCGTTGCGATCGCCTCTTCCCTCTTCTTGATTCCGCGCCTGAAACAGCTCTAAAATCGTCCGTTCTCCGTCGCCGGTGATATTGGCGGGCCGTCGCTCCACGCATCCGGCATACTGATGATTAATAATCAGTACCCGGTAATCACGCCCGGCAATGTGCGACTCCAGTTTAATCACGCCGCCACTGGCCTCAATGACGGCGGTTGCCTGCCGAAGCTGAGCAACCGTACCTAAATTCGGAAACACATTTTCGCTGAGGGAGCCTGAATCAGGTTTGGCCACCAGCGGGTAAGAGAGTGTCTCTAGGGGAATCTCGGCAAAGGTCTTAAAGGTGCCATAGGAGGTGGGTATGGATAGGCCGTCTTGCTGCATCAGCGCTAGCTTACGCGATTTAAACTGCTCGTAGTCGTAGTCCTCGTACTGCCTGCGAAAAGAGAAATGCCCCGGATAGATTTTGTAGAGAAAGCCTTTTCCCTCTCGCTCGGCCTGAAAGGTTCGGTCCTCTAGGCTAAAAACCTTAAAGGTAAATCCTCGCCGTATTCCTTCCTGCATCACGGTCCAGATTCGCTTGGTTAGACGATGCGGGTCAAGGCCGTCGAGATGATCGTCTGTGCGGACGGTTTTTGGCGTCAGCAGCGTTGGACTTGCGGGCGTAGCCTGGTCTGCAATCGCCTGGGTTTCGTGGGTTGCGGCCCGTTGGTTGGCGGTGAGGGGAGAGCTTTGGAGGAGGGTTGCGATCGCAACCGAATGTTCCACCAGCAGCCGTGCCTCCTGATTCACCTGGATCGGCTGCTTGCCGTTTGCCGCCATAAAGTCCTCGCTAAACTCTACCGACGGCAGCCAAGTGACGGCATTATTCGGTGGATTAACACATCCCAACTGGCTAAATTCATAGCAAGTCTGAGCAATGTCGTGAGGGGCTCCGCTCACCATCACCACACCAAAAACCTTGTTGTAGACGGGGGATTGTCCCGTGGTTGGCTCGGCACGAATTTGGCAGATATCCTGAAGATATTCAAGCAGCCTCTGATAGGCCGATGATCGGGTACCCGAGAGTCCCACAATCAAAATATCTGTTGCTTGAACTTGCTCAAATAGCGGTAGCAATGCATCCCGACCCTCCGGCATGATTTCGATGGGAAACTTGAAATCAATGCTTCTAACCTGTTCTACCTGACAACCCTTTTGGCGGTATCGTTCTGCAACATAATTCCAGAGCGCTTCAGTATTGCTGATCTCTGGAGATTGCTTCAAGGTACAGTTGACAAACAGAATCTTGAGGGGAGCCATAACTGCAGTGAATGAGAACGATGTCACAGGGACGCTCCCATCCTGTTGTCTTAACCTGGGCTGACGCTGAAGCAGACCTGAGAGATTGCTGCTGATTCGCTCATAAAATTGACCACTTTTGCATGAAAAGAGGTCCGACTCGGCTTGTATTCGTTATTCTGTCAGCCTTATCTCATTCTTGGCCCCCCATGATTCAGTAAACTACGAGGTTAAGTTGTCTGCCGGACCTGCCCCCAATGAACGAAATGCTGGCGACCCAGCCTCACCGTCTTAATCCTCAGGCAATGCTGATTGCATCTCGCGCTCTGGCGGCGGCGCGTCCAGCTCTGATTGCCTTTTTGATTGCTAAAGGCTCAGAGTTAGGGGGGGGAGCGGTACACCCCATCTCGTTTTGCAACATTCTGTTTGTGGGCAATCTCTGTGCTGCGATCTCGGTGGGCACTTGGTTTGGCTTGGGCAGAATTATCCGAGAATTCAAGGCGCTCAAGCTGAAGGTACAAATCGGCCTATTTGTGAATGGATGTTTGGCAACGCTGTTATCGGCGCTGATTTTCTTGGGCCTGCAGTTTACGACCGTGACGAATGCGGTCCTGCTGGGACGGTTAGGGCCAGTGTTATTTGCCCTGGCCGGGGCGATGATTTTGGGCAAACGGATTCGACCGATGGAGTGGTTTGGGTTTTCGCTGATTGGGGTAGGGGTCGTTGCGATCGCACTTAAAACCAGCAACTTTCAAATCAACCAGGGAGACTTCTTAATCCTGCTCTCTACCCTTGTGTTTGCAGTATCGGCCCTCGTGAACAAACTGATGGTACAAAAAGCGGCACCGTTGCCCGTTGTCGTGTTTTCTCGCAACCTGCTCTCCTCGGTGATCTTTTTCTTCATCGCCATGAAGCTATTTGGCCCCAATCATTTTGGCGATGCCTTTAGCGGCAAACTGTGGATTATTATGTCTGTCTATTCGCTAGTTGTGATCGTACTGGCCCAGTTTCTGTGGTACGCCTCCAATGAGCGATTAGACTCTAGAACCATTGGTCGTCTGACGGTGATTTCGCCCATCTTTGGCGTCACCTACGCCTTTTTGCTCAATGGAGAGCGTCCCTCTAGCATTCAGGTCGGAACCTTAATCATCATTATTCTGGGTGTGCTGATTGCAAGTCTCGGCGGGTCCAAGAAGCCAGGGTCCAAATCAGAAATGATGATGCAGGAACCTGAGAACGCAGCATCAGCTCCCTAGGCTTGAGTCAGTCATGCGCCTCTTAACTTTGATCGAAGCAGTGCTCAGGAGACCAGGTGGGAACCCTAGAAAAAAGACTGGCGCTAGATTATGGATTTCAAAAAGCTGACTCTGGCTGTATTGACAATAGCTCTTCTATTTATTTTTCTAGGCGATCGCGTTTTCCCCGAGCCTGTGGCTGGATATAGCCTCAATACTCGAACAACCCTGAACAAAATGTTGATCGGTTTGTTACCCAGCATCAAACCTCAGAATCCTGATGCAAAAACGGAAGAGACCGTTGATAAGCTGTACGAAAGCCGCTAGTCTTCAGCTTTTCCTTCACGTTGACGATGACATTCGCCTGATTCAGAAATTGCACTGTCCCTAGCGTCCCAACTCTAGGAGGTGCTAATGGAGCTTGATGTGTAGGTCTCTTCAACGTTCCATCGCAATGAGGAAGGCCCCCTAAGCTAGAGCCAACATCTCCACTTCGGAGCCTTCAACAGCAAGACGGCCAGTGCAGCATCGTATCAAAGTGTCCGATCTCTCGTTTTGATAAGATACGCTCGATTGTGATCTGGCTCCATATGGCATCTATTTTTCTAGCATCCTTGCTTTTGTCCCAGGCAGCACCCGTTCTTGCTGCGAGTTCAGAGGTCGTTATTCCACAGGAAGTTCGAGCATTACCTGGAGCGCTAGATAACCGCCCTTTCTTGCACAGTAATAGTCCTGAACTGATTAATACAGGGGGGATTTTGCTGTCTACCTTTCCCGAATCAGGCAAAGCATCGCCTGAGGCCCATCTAAACTATTCTTTGACGGGAGAGTTCTATGTTTTTGCACATCATGTGACCCGGCGTTGGTCCCGACGGGGCAATCGCTCTCTCTATCAAGGGGTTTTGCTCCACAACCCCACCAGTAAACCCGTTGAAGTGAAGGTCCTCCAGGCGGCAAGCTATTTGAGCAGCGCTCATGCGCCCTTTGTTCCGCTGGCCGCTCAGATTAAAGATCCAACGGGCAAAGTATTTTCTGGACCCGGTAGTCGGATTGCGGGCGTTATTCTGCGTGATCAGAGTCAGCCCGGCTGGTCTTCGGGTGTGGTCGTTCCTCCTCGAGAAAGCTACATGCTGGTCAATCGTGCGATTCCGCCCAGCAACAGTCGCACCACCTGGATCCGATTACGGAGTAATGGCCCGCTCTATGTCGCCAGTATGGCGAAGCATGGTAAGGCAAACTACAGCGGCCCCAGCTTAGCGACCTGGAAACTGCTGCTGGCAAAAGGAGAATTGATCAGGCCCCGAGATAAAGTGCCTTCACCGCTAGACTTCAAGGGACAGAAGTTTATTTATGGTCGAGTCGCAGGCGTTTCAAAGGGTGGCGAGTGGCGAGGAACGCTGACGGATAGCTCTCGTTCTGATGTGCTAAAGGTGCCTAAATCGGGCAAGGGGTTCTCTTACGTGATCAATTCGCTACATCGGGGCACCCTGGGCACTCAGCAGATACAAAGCGCTCCGATGCTGGCGCGCTATGGCGATACGGCCTATCTCTCGAATGGCAACTATGGTCTCAAGTATGATTTAGACCTGCCGCTGCACAATTCCACTAAGCGCTCCAAGACCGTTACCATTGCGTTGCAGACGCCAATTAAAGAAGACCGACTGACGCGCAAAGGACTCCGTTTTCTCAAATCGCCTGCTGGACCGCCCTGCTTCCGGGGGACGATCAAGCTTAGTTTTCCTGACGGTCAGTCTAGCAGGAGTATTTCTAGGCCACAGTATTTTCATTTGGTGCAACGCTGTGGGGAGCAGGGGAAACCTCTAGCTACGTTGTCGATCGCCCCGAAGGCCACCCAGCATGTCAAGGTTGAGTTGATCTATCCACCTGATTCGGTGCCGCCACAGGTGCTAACGGTTCGCTCTTTGTAGGTGAAGATGATTTTATCTCATCAGCCTGTCAGAATCACTGCCTTCAAAATCACTAATAAATGATAGAACGGTGCTTCCGGGGAGTAATAATGACATGCTTAGATCTCCATTTAAGACAGGATTGAATTGGACTGAAACCCAATCATATTATTGAAAAAAGAGTGAGAGTGAGAATAATCTGAGGAGAGATAAAAACTGGAACGATAATTCTTGAAATTTGCAAATTGAATAATTTTTGATTGCTTGTATATAAAATAATTGACAGAAGAATTAATCAAAAACCAGTAAAAAATAGCTTTTATTTCATAAAAAGCAGTTCGATATCTGAAGAAAAGAGTTCAAGCAGATATTCGAGAAGAGGAAGGCGGTGATCATAATCCCGGCAATTCTGCTAATGACGAATCAGCAGAATCGCCTTTTATCGCGGTACACGTATTGATTAGGACATAAAAATGGCTGAAACTCGTCTGTGCTAAAGAAGGGCTGTCCTAACTCAGCCGGGTACTGCTATAAGATCTCTTGGTAGATTCAGGGAACCCAGGATCAACACTTAAGGTAAGGCACTCCCGCGATCAAGCTGTTTTTGTAGAAAGCGATACCGATTCAGAATTTTTCAGTATTTGATCGGAATTTACAAAGCTTCGTCTCATCTTGCTGCGTTTTTATATAAGTGTGCTTGATACAGTAATTTTTGCCGCCTATGTTCAAAGCATCCGACTATCTGGGTCTCTTGCATCAGCTCGAACAGTTTTTTGCTGATGCACAATCTGAGCCACTTGAACCTGCAGAGTTGGAGCAGCAGCTTTCTCTTGAATTGCCCGCCGTTGGTACATCATTAGAACACTTGCATGCAGAAATCTCAAACTATTTGAGCTATGCCGTCAAAACAGCTCACCCGACCTATTTCAATCAGCTTTGGGGCGGGTTCAATGCGGCGGGTTTTATGGGAGAGATCCTCACCAGCGCGACGAATACGTCAATGTATACCTATGAGGTGGCACCGGCCGCGACGCTCATTGAAAATGCTTTGATTGCCAAAATGGGCAGCTTTGTGGGCTTCTCTGAACCTGAGGGACAGTTCACGACCGGGGGCAGTAACGGCAATCTGATGGCAGTTGCGATCGCAACCCACAAAGCCTTACCCAGCGCTAAGCAAATCGGGATGCTCGGTGCCCCACCGCTGATTGCCTTTGTCTCTGCTGAAGCGCACTACTCTTTCGTCAAAGCCGCGCAACTGTTAGGTTTGGGCGCAAGACAGGTTTGGAAAGTTCCCGTTGACGAAAACGGAGCCATGATTGTCACAGAGCTAGAGGCTTTGATCGCCAAAGCCCATGCCCAAGGTGCCCAGCCCTTTTTTGTCGTCGGCACCGCCGGAACAACGGTCAGAGGCGTTTTTGACCCCTTCACTGAAATTGCTGCAGTGGCGCAACGGGAAAATCTCTGGTTTCACATTGACGGTTCCTGGGGCGGCGGCGTCCTTTTGAGCGCTAGCCATCGGCACCTAATGGCGGGCGCTGAACTCGCCGACTCGGTTGTCTGGGATGCCCACAAAATGATGGGGCTATCCCTTGTTTGCTCAGTGCTGCTGGTCAAACATCGCGGCCTGATGCAGGACACTTTTACCGCCAGCGACACCGAATATCTATTCCATGCGGGAGACGAAGATCCGGTTGACCTGGGCCTGAGCACGATGCACTGTGGGCGGCGAGTCGATGCAGTGAAGCTGTGGCTAGCCTGGAAGCACTTGGGGGATAGAGGCTGGGAAGCTCTGATTGATCGATATTTTGAGTTGGCAGCTTATGCAGAGTCCATTATTGACGCCCACCCATCATTGAGGCTCGTCACGCCTCGTGTCAGCCTCAACCTTTGTTTTCAGTACATTCCTAAAGAGCCGCAGCAGTGCGCCAACGACCTGACGCTAAGAATTCGGGCCGCGTTACTGGAGCAAAGAATCGCAATGGTGAACTATGCCGAGCTGGATGGGAGCACCGTCTTTCGTCTCGTCATTTGCAATAACCAAACGAGCTCAGAAGATTTAGAGACCTTTTTTGAGGCACTGGTTGCCACTGCCCAGACTCTAGAACAGGAAGCCGTTTAATGCCGCCCTCAAACCTGGAAACTTTATTTCAGCAATTTCTCCACCATCGAGACCAGGCCACAGACTTCTCTAGTCTTGGACCTTGGCTACAGCATCAAATCACCGCCTGCCAATTCCCTGAGCTAAATCATCTTGCCTTTGCCGCCTCGGCGTATACGCGCAATCCAATTACCAAGGAAGCTGCCCAGAGAGGCTTTGAAGCTTTGGTGATCCGATGGGATCAACAGGCCGTCACGCCTATTCATGGCCATCCCGCGTTCTCTTTCTACTATGTGATCAGCGGTATTTTTGAGATGGAATACTTTACCCACAGCGCCATTGGCCTGCAGTATACCGGCAGCCAGCTTTTTGGCGCCACGGACTCGACTTGGTGTTTGGGGCAGATCGGACGCTACGACAATTTTATTCATCGGGTCACATGCCTTGAACCCGGCCACACTTTTCATGTTTACTCAGAAGATGCCCAAAAAGGTGTCTCGTTCGAAACAAGGCCGATTGCTCACTTGGATGTTGCCTGAAGCCAAAAACTCACGTGAGCGGCAAAACTGATGAGTCCTTTATGTTCCGTTCAGAGTGCATTCACATTACTCTCAGCTTGGCGGTTTAGTGTGACCCGGAGAGTCAGCCTTTCGTTCTCTAAAACTTGCTTTTCATTTACTCGCGAGGTCCGCTTATGAAATTTAATATTGCTCTTTTGTCAGCCGTTTTGCTCCTGGGGATGGGGCTCAGTACTGGCTGTACAGACGCTTCAACGACATCTGATGCAGGCAGTTCCGAGCAAGCTCAGGCTAGCGTCAAGCCCACTATCTATACCGAAGATGGCGTCGCCATCAAAGGATACGACCCGGTTGCTTACTTTACCGATAGCGAACCCGTGGAGGGAAATAGCGAGTTCTCCTATGACTGGATGGGCGCAACTTGGCACTTTGCCAATGCTGAAAATCGTGATTCATTCTCTAGCGAGCCAGAAAAGTATGCGCCTCAATATGGTGGCTACTGCGCCTGGGCAGTGAAAAAAGGAACCACAGCTCCTATCGACCCTCAGGCCTGGAAGATTGTAGACGGTAAGCTCTATCTCAACCTCAATCCTAGTATTCAAAAGCGGTGGCAAAAAGATATCCCGGGCAACATTGCCAAGGCGGATGAAAACTGGCCAAATGTGTTGAGCAACTAAGCTTCTGTTTCTAAAGCAGCACCCCTCTTCCGGTTCCGAAAATCATCAGACCTTGGAGGGGTGCAGAATGCTCAACGATATATGTTTACCCACGGGGGAATGACCGGACAAGCCTCAATGCATATGCCTACGCCACCTCCCCTTAGCCTGAAGTTGGAAAAGGAGGGCGGCACGGGTAAATTACCCTAGAGATTTTCAAGCCCTACCTCAACCTTACTTTTTGAAGTCTTTATGCCCATTGTGGTGGTCAAACTTGTCAACCTTGTGGAACTTGTCCACTTTGTGAAATTTATCAAATCCGTGGTTCCTGAAGCCACTGCGTCTAAAGCCACCGCGCCTGAAACCGCCTCGTCTAAAGCCACCGCGCCTGAAACCGCCCCGTCTAAAGCCACCGCGCCTGAAGCCGCCCCGTCTAAAGCCACCGCGCCTACCGCGAAAGCGCACTTCTTGCACTTCAAACCCGTTGGTTTGGGCAATGGGAGCAGACTCAGATGCTGACAAGTGATATAGATCTTCAGCTTGGGAGGGGGCTGCGGTCAGAATGACCAGCCCCGTAAATAAGGTTGCAACAACTTTCTTCATGACTCTTTCTTGTTTGAGATTGATAGTTTTCTTTTAGCTCTTGAGTCTTATCTTGAAGTGAGAGTGTGAACCTAAGATGAGCTAGTTCTGAAAAGGTTGGATGAATTATTCTCAGATTTTGAAGAGGCTGCCTGTAAAATTCTGTGACGGATGAAAAATCTTTCTAGATTCCTCAAAATCCCATTGATTAGCGTAGAGCTGATGGGGGGAGCGATAGACATTGGGAGTTGACGAAAGTAAATCGTCAGATGGCTCTGGCTATTGAAGTCGCACCGATACGCAATCTCTACGATAGACAGCTCGCGGTCCAACATCAGCACTTTTGCACGCTTCACTCGCTGTTGATGTTGAATCACATACTACTGATGGGGGGACGTTGCCATCTGTTCTTTGAACTGGTGGCACAAGTTACTCTCACTCACTGTTGTGACCTCTGCCAGCTTGAGAGCCTCTTCAGGCGGAACATAGCGCTGGCCATTGTGGACGGTGCGAATAGCGTCGATCAGTTCAGCCTACAGTGGTGTCTTTGAGGACATAACCTCTGCCCCCAGCATGGAGCCCTCTATAAATATCTTCGTCTGTGTCATAGATGGTCAGAATGATGATGTTGGCGTTGGGGGTTCGCGCACGAATTTTTGCGATCGCATCTACTCCTTTCAAGCAAGGTGTCCGCTATGGGCTCACCGAGTTAAGGACTCTGACTCTTCTGAGAAGCTGCTGGGTGAACACAAAGCTGGGCGCAAATTGATTTATTACGTTCTTGCGCTGCTGCCTATGCGATCGCAACTTCCTCCGACAGATAGACATCCTGAATGGCATGAAAGAGCTGCACGCCCTCTTCAAAGGGTCTCTGAAACGTCTTTCGACCTGAGATCAAACCACAGCCACCTGCCCGCTTGTTGATCACGGCTGTTCGTATCGCTTCAGCAAAGTCATTCTCACCCGAGGAGCCGCCCGAGTTAATCAATCCAGCCCGCCCGGCGTAACAGTTCAAAACCTGATAGCGACACAGGTCGATGGGATGATCGCTGCTCAATTCTGAATAGACCTTAGGGTCTGTTCTGCCGTACTTTTGATCACTGGCCTTTACCACTGCCCCGTAGCCGTTATTCACCATCGGCAGCTTCTGCTTGATGATATCGGCTTCAATGGTGACGCCCAAGTGATTGGCCTGTCCCGTCAAATCAGCCGCGAGATGATAGTCCTGATCCTGCTTGAAGGCATCGTTGCGGAGATAGCACCAGAGAATCGTTGCCATCCCAAGCTCATGGGCGCGGGCGAAGGCTTGACGCACCTCCTGGATCTGGCGGGTAGACTCAAGAGAACCAAAGTAAATCGTAGCCCCCACCGCAACGGCTCCCAAATTCCAGGCCTGCTCCACTGAAGCAAACATCACCTGGTCGGCTTGATTTGGGAAGGTGAGCAGCTCATTATGATTAAGCTTCACGATGAAGGGAATCTTATGGGCATACTTACGAGAGATGCTGCCTAACACGCCTAGCGTTGTTGCCACGGCATTGCAACCGCCTTCCATCGCTAACTTCAGAATATTTTCACTATCAAAGTAGATGGGGTTTGGTGCAAAGGAAGCAGCCGCAGAATGTTCGATCCCTTGATCGACGGGCAGGATAGAAAGGTAGCCTGTGTTTGCTAGCCGCCCCGTACTGTAAAGCTGCTGCAGACTGCGGAGAACTTGGGGGTTGCGATCGGTTTGGGTAAAGATACGATCGACCCAGTCTGCCCCAGGTAGATGTAAAAGATCTTTGGAGACTTTTGCTTGATAGGTGAGCAGGTCTTCTGCCTCTTTACCCAGCAAAGATTCAACAGATTGGGGTTTGTGCGTCATGGTGACCATCGTAACTCTCCTCAGATATCAGATTTTAGGGTTGGGGAATAGAGACCAAAACATGCACTGGCCGCTTAAAAAGTACGGCCAACACCTCAATCTTTACAGCCCCTGCCCTCAGACCCTCTCCCCGCATGGGGAAAGGAAAGTAAGCATTCTCTCAAATGGGCGGCGAGAATCAGGGCGATTGCGCCTCTTCTCGGACTTCAAACTTGGCCTCTGCCAAGGGAACGCGAAATTTCTCACACCAGATCGTAATTTCATCATAGTTATTGATAGTCAGCGTTGCAGGAAGACGGTAAATTTGCTGGCCGCTATCAAGGTTCAGACTAGAGAATACGCTCATGGGTAGAAAGATATCTTCCTGAGAAAAACCGAGTCGCGGATCCGGCGCACCATCAAAAGAGAAGTCTTCCCCCAGCACCACGTAGTAAACCTCATCCTTTTTGACAATATCCACTTTGCCCGAGACGGTATGATCGCTCTCACCCTTAAAGCTCGTTGATTCAATAACGGTTGCCCCATTCAAAAACGCCACGACATCAGCACGGCTTATCGAAGGAAAGAGCAGCACAGAACTAATCGCAACGCCCCAACAAACGCTCCAAGACTTCAAGGTCATCATGTCGGCATCCCCTGCTCTAAAAAGTTTTCGTAAAGCTTGACCGCCGCTGCACTCCCAATCGCTAACGGCGATCGCTGATGAATAGAGGTCACCTCAATATCCATAATTCGCTCTGTACCTGAGGTCGCTAGTCCACCTGCCTGCTCTACGACAAACGCAAGCGGCGCACACTCATAGAGCAATCGCAGCTTGCCCAAAGGCTGTTCTTCCGTGGAAGGATAAAAGTACAGTCCCCCCTCCAGCAGACAGCGATGGACATCGGCCACCAATGCCCCGCTGTATCTCAGCGTGTGAGCGGCATGGCTTGTGGACTTGTGATCACCCAAGTAATCAACAAGCTTTTGCAAATGAGGATGCCACTCTTGGTAGTAGCTCAGGTTGGCACTGTAGGTTTTACCCTGATCGGGGCAGCGAATATTTTCATGGGAGAGCAGAAATTCTCCTAACGTGGGGTCGAGGGTGAAACCGTCTACCTGGTCGCCGGTGGTGTACACCAGCATCGTGCTGGTGCCGTAGAGAACATAGCCCGCTGCGACCAGCTCAGTCCCTGGCTGCAGAGCATCAGCCTCGGTACTGCAGTAGCCGGTGCTGCTGCGGCGATAGATGCCGAAGATCGTACCCACAGCGCTGCCGGTGTCGATGTTAGAGGAGCCATCCAGCGGATCGGTACAGAGAATATACTGGGCATCTTGGCCACACTCAATGAGCTGCACCTGGTCGAGTTCTTCAGATGCGATCGCAGCTACCAAGCCGATATCGGAGAAGGCTTCTACGACGACCTGATTACTGAACACATCCAGCTTCTTTTGAGCATCACCCGTGGCGTTCTTTTCACCAACGAGTCCTAGCCGCCCCACTAGAGCTGCCCGGCTGATTTCCCGAGACAGTACCTTGGCGGCGAACCCCATCTGGGTCAGCAAAATCGAGATCTCAATCGGCTGTTTTGACAAACGATGCTGTCGCCACAGATGAGCGTTAAACGTGGTTGTTAGATTATTCATGTTTTACTTCGTTACGGCAGTGCACCCTGAATAGCAACGCGCAGAGTTCTGAGACCAACCTCTACATCCGTCCCTAAATGGACGCGCAGAACCCGTCGTTTGCGTTTGGCCAGGACCTGAAAGTCTCCACGGGCTTGGGCGGCTTTGACCACCCCAAAACTGTAGCGATGGCCAGGGATGGGGACATCTCGCTCGTCTTCGCAGGTGATTTGCAGAAAGACGCCAGAATTGGGACCGCCTTTGTAAGCCTGGCCGGTGGAGTGGAGAAAGCGAGGACCAAAGCCCAGACAGGTGGCGACCTGCTTGCGATCGCAAATTGCTTTTCTGATGCCCTGAAGCTGCTGCTGGTGAGCTTTATTCATCTGAATATAGGCCAGCAGGGCAAAGTAATCATTGGCCCGCAGACGCTTCAGGTGCGCTTTCAGAAAGCCGCACAGTGACAGAGTTCCAGCAATTCCCGTCAGCGCAGCCGCATTCTCGACATCAGTAAAGAGCTGTAGCCCTCCCTCTTGGAACAGGGGCGTCTCTACTAAGAGTTCCCCCGTTTCTTCATAGGCATCAGTGAGCTGGCGCGTCGCAATCTTACTTGCTTCTACGTCTGGTTGGTTAAAGGCGTGAATCCCCAGAACCGATCCAGCAACCGCAGTGGCCATCTCCCAACGGAAAAATTCTTGACCCAGCTGATAGGCATCCGTGACTTGAATCTGGATGACGGGCTGTCCCGCTGCTTCTAGGGCTGCGACCGCTTTATCCTGTGCCGGATCGGGGGCCGCCTCTAAACGGATGTAGGCAAAAATGCGATCGGCTCCATAGTTCAGAGGCGGACCTAGCGGCTCCTGATCCACAGGAATAATGCCACAGCCTTCTTTGCCGGTGGACTCTGCCAACAGCTGCTCTAACCAAGCGCCAATATCAGCAATACCGGGTGACGCAATCAGCGTTAGTTTATCCCGTCCCTGTTGGGCTGCCTTGCCCAGAATGATGCCCAGCACCACCCCTGGATTATCTATTGCAGGAACCGAAGCAGCGCAGGAATGTACCATTTCCTCTGCGGAATCTAAGAAATGAGCGACATCAATTCCTAGACAGGCAGCGGGCACCATGCCGAAGTTGGACAGCGCGGAGTAGCGCCCGCCAATACTCGGGATCCCAAAAAAGTAGTGCCGGAAGCGGTTTTTGTGAGCAACCTCCTGTAGCTTGGAGCCAGGATCGGTGACGGCGATAAAGCGAGAGCCAGCGACCTCAGCCCCCATCTCTTTCTGGACTAAATCGAAAAAGTACTGCTGAAAAATGTTCGGCTCCAGCGTGCTGCCGGACTTGCTAGACACAATGAACAGCGTCCGCTTCAAATCGATCTGCTGGGTGATGGCCTGCACCTGAGCCGGATCGGTGGAGTCCAACACCAGCAGTTCTGGATAGCCCTCTGCTTGCCCAAAGGTCAACTTCATCACCTCTGGGCAGAGAGACGATCCCCCCATACCTAATAGCAAAACGTGGGTTAGCGCTAGATCTTTGACCTCCTGTGCTAGTTGGGTGAGGTCATTGAGATGAGCAAGCTGGTCTTCTGTGGTGCCCAGCCAGCCCAGCCATTGACTCTCATCTGCACCCGTCCATAGGGTTGAGTCCATTGCCCATAGCTGTCGCACTTTCCCTTTGTCCTGCCAGCCCTGTAGCGTAGCTTGAACCTGGGCCGAAAGCGTTGCCGGTAGCGTGTAAGTCTGGCGATTGAGGGCTTTCCCAAGCTGGGCTTCACGCTTGTGTTCCACTGCACTCAGCAGTTGGTCAAAGGCCTGCTGAAAGAGCTGAACGCCTTGACCTAAGAGCTGGTCGGTAATGTCTTCAAAGACAATCCCCACTTGGGACAAGCTCGACATGACAATTTCAGTCTGTTCCACCGCTTCCGTGAGGCTAGGCCGGGGTTCCCCATGATCTCGAAACGCGGCCAGCGTACTGGGCGGGATTGTGTTGACGGTTTCAGGGCCGATTAATTCTTCGACGTAGAGCGTGTCCCGATACTGAGGGTTTTTCGTTCCAGTGCTGGCCCATAGGAGACGCTGGGGCTGTGCGCCTTGGGCCTTTAATGCTTGCCAGCGTTCGCTTTCACAAAGCCGCAGATAGTCTTGGTAGACAAGTTTGGCATTTGCGATCGCAACCTTCCCCAACAGCCCCTGCAGTAAAGCCACCGCTTCCGCATCAGACTCCTGCACGGCGATCTTCAATCGCTCTGCAACTTGGCCATCAACAGCACTATCGATGCGGCTGATAAAGAAACTCGCGACGCTCGCCACGTGCCCCGGACTGCCTCCCTGAGACACATATTCCTCTAAGCCAGAAAGATAAGCTTCCGCCACCTCCAGGTAAGCCGCTCGGGAAAACAATAGGGTCACATTAACGTTAATTCCCTGACTGATTAGCTGCTGAATCACCGGAATTCCCGCAGGCGTGGCCGGTACCTTGATCATCAGATTTGGCCGATTGACCGCCTGCCAGAGCCGCTGCGCCTCAATCAGACTCTGCTCTGAGTCATTGGCTAAATAGGGAGAAACCTCTAGGCTAACGTAACCATCTTGCTGATTCGTGCGGTTATAGAGAGGGCGCAGAATATCGGCTGCCGCTTGGATATCAGCAATGGCAAGCTGTTCGTAGAGCGTGATCGCATCCTGATCATGGTCTCGCTCCAGGGCCGAGAGGGCTGCATCGTAGTCGGTACTGCCTGCGATCGCTTTCTGGAAAATTGCAGGGTTGGACGTTACCCCCTGAATTTCTTCATCTACTAATTGCTGTAGCTCACCGCCTTCAATAGAGCAGCGGCGAATGTAGTCTAGCCAGACAGATTGGCCGTAGTGCTGAAGGTTCTGCAACGCATTTTTCTGAGGCGTCTGTAATAAGCTCATTCATGTCTCCGAGAAGGGGGTAAAGGCAACCGCACCGACACCATCAAGTTGACAACAGACTATCGAGATCACCCCAGAGAATCTTTTACATTCCTGCAAGAACTATGACGATCTTGCACTGGTTCTTTGCGTTAACGATGCTGAGAACGATAGGCCGCAGACGTTACACCCATTGCCTGACGAAAGTACTTTTTTAAAGTGACTCGGGTTCGTAAAGCTACATTACTGCGGCCTTTTTGAGAACTCTATCCAAAGGCAGACTCCCGAGTCTGATCAAACTATCCTGCGGTAGAGCCTCAGCCTGGGTAAACCTCAGTACAGTGCAAATAACACACAAGTTAATTCGCAATAGAGGTAATCATCATGGGTCTTGAAGATCGCGCCAAAGCTACAGCCAAAAATGTTGAGGGCAAAGCACAGGAAGCTCTCGGCAATGTAACCGGTGACAAAGGAGACCAAGCGGCAGGTAAAGCAAAGCAAACTGAAGCTTCCGCTCGCCACGCCGGAGAAGATGTCAAGGATGGCGTCAAAGACGCAATTGACTAGTTTTTAAGTCAATGGAGAAATCATCTTAAGGTTGGTTTTCTCTGCTCTAACAAATCAGTGCCCCATGCAGGATAATCAGCTTGTCTGCATGGGGTTCTTCATGGAATGTCCTAATGCTTGGCGAGGGCTAAATCCATGAAAATCTATGGCCAACGGTTTTAGGCTGTGCTTAATGTGACTGTCATTATCTGGAGATTCGTATGCAGCGTTTGCAAGATCAGGTTGCCCTTGTCACCGGCGGAAGTTCTGGGATTGGATCAGGCGTGGCGGTTTGCTTAGCTCAGGCCGGCGCAAAAGTTGTGGTCAACTATTCCAGTAGTGCTGATGGCGCTGAAGCTGTGGTTGATGAGATTAAGGGAAATGGGGGAGATGCGATCGCAATTCAAGCCGACGTCAGCCAAGAAGATCAGGTCTTGAATCTCTTTGCCAAAACCGACGAAGCCTTTGGCACCCTCGATATCCTCGTCAACAATGCAGGTTTACAAAAGGATCAGCCCCTTACCGAAATGACGCTAGAGGCCTGGAATAAGGTGCTCAGCGTCAACCTCACCGGACAGTTCCTTTGCGCCCGGGAAGCAGCGAAAGCGTTCATTCGGCGCGGTGTTGTTCCAGAGAAATCTTGTTCGGCGGGCAAAATCATCTGCATGAGTTCAGTCCACGAGGTGATTCCCTGGGCGGGACACTGTAACTATGCAGCCTCTAAAGGTGGCGTCATGCTGCTGATGAAAAGCATGGCCCAAGAGCTAGCACCCCACAAAATACGAGTCAACAGCATCGGTCCAGGCGCGATCAAGACACCGATCAATAAAGATGCTTGGGAGACACCAGAAGCGAAGGAAAAGCTACTCAATTTAATTCCCTATAATCGCATCGGTGAGCCTAATGATGTGGGTAAAGCTGCCGTTTGGCTGGCATCAGACGATTCAGAATACATCCATGGCATTACGCTGTTTATTGACGGTGGGATGACGCTCTATCCAGGCTTTGCGACGGGGGGATAATCCCTAGAGAGTCCTTAAAAAGCTGTGTTCAATCGAGTCAGCTCACCACTCAGTCTCGATTGAACCGCACAGGGGGCATTCCTTAAGACTCTCTATCCTGAGAACGATCCCCGCTACGTTATCAAACTATCCCAGGATGGAAGCCGGCAGACATTCCCCTTCGATAAACTATAGGCAGAACACAAGGTCAATCCCGTGCAGCTTCAGGAAAGTTGTTTCTCTGCTGCACCTGCACCCAGCTTTTCTAACCGTTAATTGTGTATTAACGACTAGAGTTGCTGAGTCTATCTAGACGTCAATATTTTCGGTTTTCAATGATGCACTCTTGCGCAGCCTTTGCGGTCTGCGGAGTCTTTTCGTGTATCGCAAAAGCCGTCCCTCACCAACAATTAACTGGAGTAGGAATGATGAACAAGGAAGAACACCAGCGGGCCATCGGTGTGTTTGCCCGACGACTAGACACAGAGCAGGCACTGCACGAACTTAAGGAATATCGGTTCCCGATGGACAAAGTCTCGGTCATTGCTAAAGATGATGGACTCAATGATCGTCTGGCAGAGACCGATGTGACCGTGACTGAGCATACCGGCAACAAAGCAGATGAAGGTGCTGCCACAGGTGCGGCGGCCGGAGGCGCTGCTGGAACCTTGACAGGCCTACTCGTTGGCCTAGGAACATTAGCCATTCCTGGCGTGGGGCCGATTATGTTGGCTGGGGCCACTGCAACGGCGCTAGCAACCACGGTGGCGGGTGGTGCAATCGGTGCTGCTGCTGGTGGGCTAACGGGCGCTCTAATTGGGCTGGGCATTCCTGAAGAGCAGGCCAAAGTTTACGACGACTACGTACAGAAAGGCTATTACCTAGTCACGGTGGACGGTACCGAGCAAGACATTCGACGGGCTGAAGCTATTTTGACGCGACGGGGGATTCAAGGCTGGGGCGTTTACCAGCTTGCTAACAAGCCGAGTGTTTCGCACTAGCACGACCCCAGACATCGACACATATTCGAAGGATTTGATCATGAAGAAACTTGCGATCGCACTTCTCGGGACAGCATTAGCCCTAGGAGCAACCGCCTGCCAAGAGAAGCGGACTAGCGCAGATGCACCGGACGGTGACGAGAATCCTCCAGCCTTGAGTGCTGAGCAGCAGGAAGAGGCCAGCGAAGATGCCACCAGCGCTATTCGCCGTGAGCAGCTTGATGCAGACATTCGAGCGCGGGAACAGCGGAACAATGCCTTTAACGATGGCGATGCCGAGGGTCGGACCGACATTGATATTGCTAGTGAAGTTCGCAGCAAACTAGAGGCCAATCTTCCTGAGAGCGCCCTGACCATCGAGGCAGAGGATGGCCTCGTAACTGTTCAGGGAACCGTTGTCACACAGGACCAATATGACGAAATTGAGGTGTTAGCGAAAGAAATTAAAGGCGTCCAGTCCGTCATCGTAGATGCCGCTGTTACTTCCGCTCAATCCTAGCTGGGTCTAAAAAATACCCCCTATATCTTAATCACTTAAGAGGTTTACAAACCAATGTTGAAACTGATTCAGAAAGCCCGCCGACTGTGGCTACCGCTTGTTTTATCTTCACTGTTATTCGTGACAGCAGGCTGCAGTAGCGCCCCACCGGCCCCCTCTAGCAGCGCGCTCACGGGTCCCTCCGCTTTATCGACGGGATATATCCAGCTCGAACAGGGTAATACGCGTGCCGGTCAAGACTTTGGCGCTTGGGTCACTCAGACAGCGAAAGGCATAGTCAAGGATGCCTATGTGCGAGACGAAGACAAGCTGGGAGTTGTGATTACGCCTCAGGTTGACCCTAAAGAGGTCAAGTCTTTAGCCAAATCTTTAGTGGCCGGGTTTCAAAAGAATTTCCCAAACCGAGATTTGAAGGTGCTGGTCTATGCGCCGGATAAGGAACTTATTCTAACGGCCAACTATGACAGGCTCTCAAATCGAATTCAATATCAAGCATCTTAAGGAGAACATCAATGAGCAGTAGCGACAAGTACAAGCAACAAATCATGGAAGACTTGGCAGACGGTAACGTCGAGTCTTTGGGCGGCCAATCATCTAGCTCATCTGGGCAGTACGACAACTTTGATGATTTTGCTCAGCGTTCATCGCGGGACGAACGGCGCAACATTTTTTCTCAAATGCTGCACCCCAGCAAAATCTCCCATGAGCAGATGGAGCCAGAACTGAAGCAGGCCATCAACAAAATCAAGCCTAACGAGCGAGATGACGTGGCCCGCGAGTTCTTTAAACAGCTCAAAGAGCGAGGGCTCAGCGATCGTCAGCTCGAAAAGCAGCTTCATTTATCTACCCACAATCCCAAGCGCATGAAGGCCGATGACGTGGGTAAGCTGGCAAGTTTTGCCTATCACAGTCACCCAGACATCTTCCAAGAAGTAATGGCCGATCAGCCTGCACTGATGAAGTTTCTGAGCAACCCGATGGTGGGGGCAATCATGGGCGCAGTCGCATCTAAGTGGATGGGCAAGCACCATTGATTTGAGATTGTTACATCGAGCGGTTCGTTTATGGGTTATCCCATCGGCGACCGCTCTTCTTTTCTCTTTTTTTCCTTTCTTCTCTTTGTACGGCGAGCGCTCACCATGCCTCAAATTTCCGGTAAAACGACCCCATTTTGGATTGATTCCACCACTGAATCAAATTTTCAGCCCCTGACTCAAAACCTGACTGTAGACGTTGCGGTCATCGGCGGCGGCATCGCCGGTGTCACGGCAGCTTTCTTGCTGAAGCGAGCCGGTAAAACCGTCGCGCTCATTGAAGCAGAACAGATTGCCAGCAAAGCCAGCGGTCGAACCACGGCGAAAGTAACCTCGCTCCATCAGCTAATCTACGCCAGCTTGGTTAAGAAGATAGGGGAAGAGAAAGCCCGTCTCTACGCAGGCTCCAATCAGGCAGCATTAGAACAGATTGCGACTCTAGTAGAGCAGGAGCAAATTGACTGCGACTTCAGCCGCCAGAGCGCCTACACGTTTACAGAATCAGCAGATGACCTAGACAAGGTGAGAGCAGAGGTAGAGGCAGCGGCACTTTTGGGTTTACCAGCATCCTTTGTCGAAGAGACCTCCCTGCCGTTTCCAGTAGTGGGCGCGGTCAAGTTTGAGAATCAGGCCCAGTTTCACGTTCGTAAATATTTGCTGCACCTAGCCCAGCAAATCAACGGGGACGGCAGCCGCGTGTTCGAGTCCACTCGCGTCAAAACAGTGGAGGCCGGTGAACCCTGCGATGTGATTACCGAGCAGGGCACCGTTAAGGCTCTTGACGTGATTGTGACGACGAATTTGCCCATCCTTGATCAGGGGCTGTTTTTCGCAAAGACCTTTCCGAAGCGCTCCTACATCGTGGCGGCTAAGATTGATCCGTCTCAAGCACCAGACGGGATGTTCATTGGTTTTGGCGATCATTATCGCTCTATCAGAACGACGCCATACAAAGATGGCTTACTGTTGCTAATCGGTGGTGAAGGGCATAAGGTTGGCAGCGAAACCCATACCGAAGAGCGGTATTTGGCTCTCGAAAAGTATGGCCGTGAGCGGTTCGGCATTGAAACTTTTGACTATCGCTGGTCAGGTCAAGATATCAAATCCTTCGATGATCTACCCTATGTTGGCACGCTAACCCCCTTTGATAAGCATGTTTACGTTGCCACAGGCTTCAGTCTTTGGGGAATGACCAATGGCACAATGTCTGGGATGCTGCTTTGCGATCGCATCTTGGGCAAAGACAACCCCTGGGCCGATCTCTATGACGCCACTCGCGCCACCCCCTTTGTGACGGAAACTTCGATCAAAGAAAACCTAGATGTGGGTGTACATTGGGTGGGTGATCGTCTTAAGGGCTTAGATAGCTTTTCCTTTGATTCAATAGGCAAAGACGAGGGCAAACTCGTCACCATCGACGGTACTAAAGTTGCAGCCTATCGAGATTCGCAAGGTGAGATTCACGCTGTGTCTGCGACCTGTCCCCATCTTGGCTGCATTGTTGACTGGAATAGTGCGGAAAAGAGCTGGGATTGCCCCTGTCACGGCGGTCGATTTTCCTGCGACGGCCAGATCCTCAATGGCCCTCCAGTCAAAAATTTAGACGTATTAAAGTAGACGCTATACACCTTTGCATTCAGGAACCGGACATAAGGCTGTACATGATTAACTGGCAGTGGATTACAACGACCGCAATGGCGGCTCAGATGGTGGTACTGACTGCGATCGCAACGTACCTTAGCCTGCTAGTATTGACGCGGATCGCTGGCCTCAGAAGCTTTGCCAAGATGTCGAGCTTTGACTTTGCGATCACCGTTGCGATTGGTTCACTGCTGGCCTCCATTTTGCTCACCAAAGATCCGCCTCTGCTGCAGGGCATTACGGCTCTCAGTACCTTGTTTTTACTTCAGTACCTAGTCTCGTGGGGACGGCGACACAGCCCACTGCTGCTCCACTTGGTCGACAATCAGCCGGTTCTCTTGATGGCTGGCTCAAAAGTTATCGAAAGACACCTCGATCAGGTCCGCCTGAGTGATGCAGATCTAAAGTCAAAGCTACGTCAGGCGGGGATTGTCAGCACTGAGCAAGTTTTAGCAGTTGTAATGGAAACTACGGGCGACGTCTCCATTTTTGAGAAGGGTGGGCATACACTGGACTTAGATATGTTCGACAATGTCAGAGGCAAGCAGTATTTAGTTAACTCGGGCTACGCTTCACAGGGCAATAGTTCGTCACGCTAGAGCCGTTTTCGGCCTAAAGGTTGCTTACAATGAACTCAGAAACCCGTGCAGCAGCGCAGCAGCGCGCAGTCGGCATCTTAGCAAAGCGTTCAGATACAGAGCAGGCACTTCAAAGCCTGAAAGACCAGGGCTTCCCGATGGAGCAGGTGTCTGTAATTGCGCAGGATGAAAAGCTAAAAGAGGGACTAAACCAAGTCGATCCAGAGATAGATGTGCAGCCTCAAGTAACCAGTGGTTCCGAAAAAGGAGCCGTTGCTGGCGGTACCGTGGGCGCAATATCAGGGTTGCTGGTGGGCTTAGGTGCGATCGCAATTCCCGGACTCGGCCCCGTCATGTTAGCGGGTGCCACAGCCACTGCACTGGCCACCACGCTGGCATCGGGCGTTGTGGGAGCAACAACAGGAGGATTAGTGGGGGCTTTGATTGGCCTCGGTGTTCCTGAAAAGGAGGCTGCGACTTACAACGACTATGTCGCTAAGGGTTATTACATTCTTTTGGTTGAAGGAACAGCATCGGAGGTCCAGAAAGCCAAAGATATCCTGAGCCAGAGAGGAATCGAAGAGTGGCAGGTCTTCTTTGCCCTAGGGGCTTCCAATGTGGTCGAATGAGCCTTGAGACTGTAATTGATAACAAGCCAATCTGAAAGAGAGCACCTACTTCCGTGTCCCCAACCTTACATCGTGCCCAGAGTCTCAGGCAAGCGCTGCTAGACTTTACCCTTGATGCCGAAGGTGAGTTCGCTGCCGCTCTTGAGGCATACAGTGCAGAGCAACTCTCGCAGCTGACAAACTCACCCTACCAAGGGAGTCAAAAAACAGAGCAGGTCATCAATTCTTTTGCCTTAGATGGTGCAGTGGGTTCCCAGTTTGTTCTTGACCTTTTTTTGCAAAGTCACTCTGATTTACCTGCAGAAGAAGCTGCATTAGTGACCCACTGGCGGCATAGCTTTATGGGCCTATTCACGGTGAAGGTGCGACAACAAGATTGCGCAACCGTCATGAACTGGCTCACAGAAAAGCAATACAACATTTTGCTTCCGACCGCATCTGATCAGCTTCTAAACCGTTTACAACCCCAAGAAGTTGTTCTCACTCGTCTTTTACCCCTCGGCGACTATTGGATGCTCTCAGAACCCACTGTTTTTCTCGGTAAGCTGGGCAAACCAAAGTTAGCCGTTGCCATCGGCAGTTTCAAAAAATATCACAAGGAATATCTGTATGGCGACGCTCCAGAACTACTAGAAGCAGCTTGGGAATCCGTTGAGAACTACCATCAGTCCTTTGTGGACTATTTCAACGACAGTAAAATCACGCTCTCAGGCCACCAGTTAGAGAAGCAGCTCGCTGAGTTTCAAGCCTCAATGGCCCAGCAGCAAATTGTAGATTCAGGTCTAGACGGTGAGAAGTCCTTAAGTGAGCTGGCGGATGAAGCCGGGGTACTCCAGACAGAGATGACGGAGACAGCCGCCGCGATGGGCATTGATGAAAACACAACTGCCCGTCTGCTTAAGAACCAGAAGCTCTCCAAAATGATGACGCCGAAAATCGAGCTGCCGCCGCATCTCAAAAACGAAGATCAGGTGACCCTCCTGACCCATCCGCGCTGGGGGCAAGTAATGATTTCGACCTACCAAATCCTAATTGGTGAATTACAGGCAAAAAGTGAGGAAATTGGTTCAGAATCGCAAATAAATCAAAGTTTAAAAAATATTGAGATCAAGCCTTTTGTCTGGCATCAACTCGCAGAGAAATATCCAGAGAAGCTGGAGCAGTCTTTACGGACGATCTTAGACCGCCCACGCTTCAATATAGGGCAAGATCTCGAGCAGATCCTAGTGGAATTTGGGCATCCTGAGGAGCCTGAACTCCCTGAGACAGCAAGTGTTCCGGTTCATCTTCACGATCTTTTTCAGGAAGCGATGGGGGCTGTCAAGGGTTTGAAACCGTCTAAATCTAAAGGTAGAGAAAAGAAGCAAAAGAAGACGGGCTTTGGCTGAAGAATCTATGCCTTTTAGGGGATAGAAAACTGAAGGAATAGATTTATTCTATATGTATAGAAAATATTCTAGGTTTCTGAAAGTATTGAATCTCTGGTTCGCAGAATCAATTGGATTAGAAAACTGGGATTGGTCTTCAGAACAATTAAGGAGTTTTGCATCATGAATATTATTGCTTGGGTCGTTTTAGGGTTAATCGCCGGTGCCATCGGTAAAGCTATCTATCCAGGACGCCAGGGCGGAGGCATCCTCGCAACGATGCTGCTCGGAATCGTAGGTGCGTTCATCGGAGGGAGCCTCGTCACCTTCATTCAGACCGGCAGCATAGGCTTAGTCGGTGCATCTCTCAGTATTCCGGGCGTGATTGTTGCCGTGCTTGGTGCCATCATCGCCATCTTCCTCTGGGGCCTCGTAACTCGCCGTACTGCTTAATATTTCAATCCGATTTTCTCATATTGATTTTGAGCATCAGAGATAGGCTTAGCCTGTCTCTGATTTTGTATGAATATTGATAAGTTAGAACTATCGTGCAGATACTTCTGCACACGCCAATGAGTTGAATCACTGAAGCTTGTGTTTGGCTCATCCCTTTTTCTAAGATAGCCATTCCGAGAATCTTGATGCCCTTTACAGATGCTCAATTTTCAGCGACGGCAGAAGCTCCGATAATTCTCTCCACTAGCTCGCATCTGGATTTTATTTGTTGGCCAGAACTCGCTGCTTGGGGCAGCATGTTTATGCTGATGGGTGTCTATTGAGTGCAGCCGATAGTCTTGATGCGCGGAAAGCTCAGGCTTCAGATAGAGCCTTGCAAACGTTGAGGTCTCAGCCCTATGGTTTGTCCCTGAGTCTGATCTCCTTCGGCCTGATTACCTATGGTCTACATGCAGCGGATCGCAGCTTAATTGAGACCATATCCAATTTTAGAGCTACTGCTGGGCAAGTTTTCAGGAGCCATGACTGCCTCTTCTCTAGATGAAAATTGCTGTGGTTTTGCAGACTCGGTACCGCCAGATCGTTATCAATCAAAGGTAGATGGAATTTTAAGCAAAAAGGAGAGATGCGATCGCATCTCTCCTTTTTGCTTCTTAATATCTGAATAACTAGGCGAAATCAGTCCGCATCTCTCAGATCACCGGGTTCATTGACGTAGGGTTCCGGCTCAACTGCATAGTTATTTGCTAGTCCCTCAGAATCGACAGTCTGACCAGGAGCCGTTGACTTGAAACTGTCACCCTCACGCTTCATGCGAGCCGCAGTTTCAGCCGGGACGATGTTGGGATCGTAGCTAACGCTCTTATCTTTATCGATTTTCTCGCCACTCATAATTTATTGCTCCAATTTAGTTGTGATAACACTGAGAGAACTGAAAAATTTAAACTTGGTAAAGATGCAAAAGCTTGCAGTGCACCCTTCCTCAAAATTTATCAGTTACACAATTTCTTAAGACAGATGAGTCTTTTAATAATGAAATATCTATTACTTGACTTTAGGGATGAAGCCAGGTCGCTCTTTATCTTCCCAACCTGCCGGGCGACGCGAGTTATACCAAGCAATTGAACCAATCGTCACGGCTGCTGTAAATCCTAAAGCAATGACCCCAGCTAATACCGGTATTTCAGGGAAACTGGCTGCAGCGAGCTGAACAAACTGCATGTCCATAAAAGTGTGCTCCTTTGAATTTCGTCGTATTAACTATTACTTTATCGGCCGTGTACAGATCTCAAATCTGTCTCGGGATAGAAAGGGAGAGACCCTCGGGGTATAGATCTGACTCCCCCGTCGGCTCATTTCTACGCAGCATTCAATAGCAGCATCGGTCCTGAAAAGTGAGGAGGGTCGCGCTGCCTGACAAACACGTTTAGTGGTTGTGACTGAGACGACAGACGCCAAGTCGCGGAGCAAACTTGGCATCTGAGGAAGGAGGATTACAGCACCGGACTCAACCCTTGAAACGGCTGCATTCTAATCTCTATTCGGGTTGAGCTGGGGGTTGTTCTTCTGAACCAGCATCTGCAGGGGGATCTGTGGGCTGCGGAGAGGACGTCGCCTCAGGTGCAGGATTCTCTTCTACAGGTGCCGGCTGAGACTCGGGTGACGGCTGAATGCTAGGGCTGGGTACCGTAACCTCTGTATTAATTTCCGGTGGTGGTGCGGTCTCAACCGGAGGCTCGGTGATATTGACGTTGACATCGGGTGGGACCGGCGAGGGTGAAGGGGATGCCTGCGTATCGGGCACAGGTACGGGAACAGGAGCCACCGTCGGACTATCACGTTGCGTGGATAGGAACCAAGCGAGAATACCCAAACCCACAACGGCTGTCGCCAGCACACCAATCAGCAGGCCCCGAGAGGTATTCTCACTGTCTCGCTCTTTGAGGCGACGGTCTAAATCGCGCTGGGCCTCAGCCTCAGATGTGTAGCGCGGATCGTTAGGGTTAGTCATTGTATTTCACTTTGATAACTGGATAGTTTAAACAGTAAGTAAGACAATCTTACTCTTCGCCCTCCGATGCTCCACCAGAGGTTGGCAGCTCGACATCAGGCACATCAATCTCAGGTTGAGGAACATTAATATTTACGTCAGGTGCTTCAGGTGCTTCAGGTGCCTCGGGTGCTTCAGGGGCAGGCACATTAATAATGTCCGTGTCTCCTTGATTAGACTGATTGGCTTGACCAAAAGCAAACCAAGCAGCGCCGCCCAAGACAACAGCAATCAACAGCCCCACGAAGAAACTTAGCAAAGTGTTGCTACCGCTTCCTTGACCATCGACGTACCCTTGCTGATATTCATGATCTTGTTTACGGGCCATTTTTATCCACCAAGAATTACTGCATTCCTACGCTAGATAAAAAAAGTAAAATCGCCCTCTATCTAAAGAAGGATTATCTGCTTTGATTGGGCGCTTGTCGGCAAACATATATAAGTAGAGACAGATACTGAAATCTCTATGCTTCGCAGTGTTATATCAGTACCTGGCTAAGGTAGGGCAGCTTCTCTGCGCTATTGACGGACTTTACTGCCGATATACCCTCATCAGTACAGAAACTGAAATATCCCTCTTTTCTCAAGCTGGGTTCAAAGCCTAACCCTTCGTAGCCTGACACAACGCATCTTTGTTTCCGTTAACTAACAAAGTGATCAAGAGAAGTTGCAGTGGTGTATAAAATTCATCAGCCCAGTTTCCACACCTGACAGGTAAATCACCCTGGAACAGAAGCTTTGTGAATGAAGAGATGACGCGGCGATTATGAGGCTCTGGTTAGTTATTCAGCTAACCGAAGAGCATTCTTGAGAGATTGAACAACGGTCGGAGCTGATGTGGGTTGCCCAGCGAAGATTTGCTTAACGGTCAAAGGCTGGCCGTAAAACTCTGCATTATCATCGTCATCAAAGCTCAACTCAGAACCCTCTAACGAGACACTGCCAAATAGCCCTTCACTGCGAGAATAGGCATAAATATCATCTCCAAACCCCTCCAGTGATTCTGTTGCGGCCTTGCCAACCGGACCTGCCGTCCCAGAGACGCTACCGCCGAGCTCAAAGTCGCCAGAGAGCACTTTATCCAGTGCTGCTTTACTCGGAAAAACCAAAATTAGGTCAGTCGACTTGAATCCAGCCTGCAGTCCAATACTGCCGCCGGTTAGATTGATAAAAGCGGGATTGCTCCAGCTTCCATCTGCTTGGCGCGTCAGCATAACGCCATCTCCTCGACGTCCGCCCAGAATGAAGCCACCTTGCTTAATGTTCGTAATGACGGCAATGGCTTGGCTCTTTCTCAGCAGCGCTGCAGGGATCTGCGTTTCAGGATTCTTGACCATTTCTGAAAAGACTTCAGTCGACTCTGTCACCTCTTCATAGGATTCAGGGGCCGCGATAGCTGGGACTGCCAGCGCTGAGAGCAGAAGAGTAAACGAAATTATAGCTTGCGTTCGATTTAGCATAAAGTCTCCAATGAATTGCTCTCTTATAAAGTCGCGATCGCAACTTCGTCGTCGGCCCTATCTCAGGTTGGATCTATATCTCTGCTAGTCAAACTAGGACTAAGGATCGAGGAATAAATAATATCCAGAACCTCAATGGAAGAATGATAGTCTGAGCATCCTCCCCTATTTGGTTTGAGATGAATCCTTACACAGTGAATATTGAGCAGCAAATGCAACGGCTCTAC
>NZ_PQWO01000019.1 GCF_003231495.1 Acaryochloris thomasi RCC1774 | reverse complement strand
TAGATGCTTAATTCGATTGATCGATATTTGCCTGGGGGAGAAGTTTGCGTTGTTGCTCAACCTAGAGAGCTATCTGCACAGCGAATTATCATCTATATCTATCCGGATGGAGGTAGAAGGTATGTCTAAAATCTCGCTACAACAGCTACAGCAATTAACGAATGACGAATTGATCGATTTTGTGCTTGAGCATGAAGGTCAAGAAGATAGTGTCTTTAGAAGAAGTGCTTTACAAGAACATTTGTCCAGAAGTGCAGAAAATCCAGATGCTGTGGATGCTCCGGCGGGAGATGTTGAAATTTTACGGTCTAAACTTTCGCGTTTGTCTTCATCCGTATCTTCTTAGGATCCTAAGCGATTTTTGAGTGTCAACCGATACAAGCGATCCCAAAATTTTGCAAAATTACTCCGCTGCTGCTGTGGACTGAGGAACCAGACTGGTCGTAGTGAGTCCCGGTAGTGTATTCGCTTCTAAACAGCTCCCTAATATAGCAATACGCGGCTGAGTTAGGACAGCCCTTCTTTAGCGAACATGGTATTCAAGCATTTTGATGTCCTAATCAATACGCGTACCGCTATATTTCTGGGTTTGGTTGGAAAAGTTAGTTGTTTCAATGTTGGCCTAGCAAGATTGAACCTATCCCACATCCCTCGGTTGCTAATCACTAATTTCGACAGTGACAGGTGTGTGATCGCTGGGCTTTTCTAAGCCCCTTGGTGCTTTATCGATGGTGCAGGACGTTGCTCGTTCGTATAGCTCTGGCGTCAGATAGTGGTGATCAATGCGCCAGCCCATATTTCGATTGAACGAAGCTGCCCGGTAATCCCACCAGCTATAGTGGCCTGATTCTGCTGTGAACTTGCGAAAGACGTCGGCGAAACCCAACTCTAGAATCGAACGTAGCGATTCCCGCTCAACGGGCGTGGACATGATGTGCTTTTCTCGTCCTTCCGGTTTATAAATGTCTCGATCTTCTAGGGCAATGTTGAAGTCTCCGCAGATCAGAATTGGCTTAGGTTTGACGGCTAGCAAACACTCCATGTACTGCTTGAGCAGTCTGAACCAGCGCAGTTTGTAGTCATACTTTTCACTGCCTACAGATGAACCGTTGGGGACATAGAGATTGACCACTCGGAGACCTGATGCGGTGACGCCTGTGATCACGCGTTTCTGCTCATCAAAGAATGTTGCTTCATCCAATGATTTCCCGGCAGCTTCTAAAACTGGGGTAAAACCTGCCTGAACGTTAGTTAGCGGACTTTTGCTGATCAACGCAACGCCGTTGTAGGCTTTTTGCCCAAAAATCTCAGCCTGATAACCGATTTCTTCGAAGGGCGTATGCGGGAAGTCAGCATCCACTACCTTGGTCTCTTGTAAGCAAAGGACATCGACCGGATTTGTCTGTAGCCAATCAGTAACGTGCGTGATTCGGGTGCGAATGGAGTTGACGTTCCAGGTCGAAATTTTCGTCATTGAGGTGCCCTAAATTACCCCTGTTAGCTTACTGCACTCTATCGGGTGATAGATAGACGCGCTTGGGTTTCTAAGAAAACCAACAGGGCATTGATATCGGCTGGATTGACACCACCGATCCGACCGGCCTGACCAATGGTCAGGGGCTGAACTTGGGCGAGTTTCTCCCGTGCCTCTGCGGAAAGGGTTTCAATGCTGGCGTAGTCAAGATCGGGTGAAAGAGGCCGATGTTCTTGGCGGCTGACCTGCTCAATCTGACGCTGCTGTCGCTTGATATAGCCTGCATATTTGATGTCAATCTCAGCGCCTTCCTTTGCTGCGGGTTCTAGATTGGGTTGGCCTAGGTCGAACTGCTCAAGGTCGCTGTAGTGTATGCCTGGACGCCGCAGGAGTTCGGCTAAGGTAATAGATCCTTTGATAGCTTGGTTTGTGTGGGTTGCGATCGCAACGCCCACCTCCTCCAATTCCTTCACCCGAGTGCCGTGCAGTCGCTCTTTCTCCGCCGTAATCTGCTCTTGCTTTCTGGTGAATAAGTCCCAACGGCGATCATCAATCAAACCAATCTCTCGGCCCAGGGGCGTCAACCGCTGATCGGCATTATCAGATCGCAACAGCAATCGATACTCAGAACGACTCGTGAGCATCCGGTAAGGTTCACGCAGATCCTTTGTACATAGATCATCAATGAGTGTCCCCAGATAGCTATGCTCCCGTGGAAAGATCATCATCTCCTGGTGGTTTACAAACCGAGCTGCATTGATACCCGCGACAATTCCCTGAGCGGCGGCTTCTTCGTAGCCGGTGGTGCCATTGACTTGTCCCGCACAGAATAAGCCCTCGACCCGCTTGGTCATCAACGTGGGATAGCACTGCGTTGCCGGTAAAAAGTCGTATTCAACGGCGTAGGCAGGACGGAGCATCGCGCAATTTTCTAGACCCGGAAGCGATCTCAACATTGCTAACTGCAGCCCCTCCGGTAGCCCTGTTGAGAACCCCTGAATATACAGCTCTGGAATCTCGCGCCCCTCAGGCTCAATGAAAATCTGGTGGCTCTCTTTGTCGGCGAATCGGACAATTTTGTCTTCAATGCTGGGGCAATAGCGTGGACCCTTGGCATCGACCCAGCCCCCATAGACCGGCGACAGATGTAGATTTTCCTGAATCATCCGGTGGGTTGCTAGCGTTGTGCGCGTAATGTAGCAGGGCATCTGCTCCCGCTCTACCCAAACGTCAGGGTCAAAGCTAAACCAGCGCACCTGCTCATCTGCGGGCTGCGGCTCCATTTTGTCGTAGTCCACCGAGCGCTTATCCACCCGTGCTGGGGTTCCGGTTTTCAGGCGTCCGGTTTCAAAGCCCAGTTGCTGCAGCGTTTCCGTGAGACCTTCTGCTGCGAATTCTCCCGCTCGGCCCGCAGGCATTGATTTATTGCCGACCCAGATGCGGCCTCCTAAAAAGGTACCGGTGGTTAGAATGACCGTCTTACACGCGAAGGCAACCCCAAAGTATGTCTCTAGCCCAATCACTTCGTCATTTTTGCCTAATACTAGGTCGGTGACCATACCCTCTCGAATGGTCAGATTTGCCTGATTCTCAACGATATTTTTCATCACCGCCGCGTACTCGCGCTTATCAGTTTGCGCTCGGAGTGCCCATACGGCCGGTCCCCGTGAGTTATTGAGCAATCGCTTCTGTAGGTAGGTGCGATCGGCCATTTTACCGATTTCGCCGCCGAGGGCATCAATTTCGTGGGTGAGTTGAGATTTGGCCGGTCCCCCCACTGCTGGATTGCACGGCTGCCAAGCAATCTTATCTAGATTGAGTGTCAGCAATAGAGTTCGACAGCCTAACCGAGCAGAGGCTAAGGCTGCTTCGCAACCTGAGTGTCCTGCACCCACCACAATTACGTCGAAGGTATCTAGAAAATCAGGGGATATATGGGCCATTCGTTCTATTGATAACGGTAAAACCTGCCCCTAAATCTTAACGGCTTCTTTGATATACACAGCAATCTAGAGGTTCACCTCGCTGGAAAGCTGCTCTATACTGATTTAAGTGCTTCTTAACGTTTTTTAAAAATTACGCAGCTCCATGGGTTTTTGGAAAAATCTCTTTAGCGGTTCAGGCTCCTCGTCGGCACCCACGTTAGCGACCGCTGAGGTTCCCGTTACTCAAGGGGTAGGGCGCATCTCT
This sequence comes from Acaryochloris thomasi RCC1774, assembly GCF_003231495.1. Lineage (NCBI taxonomy): Bacteria > Bacillati > Cyanobacteriota > Cyanophyceae > Acaryochloridales > Acaryochloridaceae > Acaryochloris > Acaryochloris thomasi. The sequence goes on along the minus strand of NZ_PQWO01000019.1, from coordinate 70,234 downwards.
AAAACGCCTGCTCCTAAACTTGCCCAGCCCCAAATTTGCTTTAGTCAAGATAGAGAAATTGATCTATACGAGCTAGAGCGGCTATGTGATGCAGTGGGCTGGTCTCGGCGTCCGCTGCGTAAGGTTCGCAAAGCGATTAAGCACAGTTTTTTAGTGATTTCTATGTGGGAGCTGCAGGGGGATGAGTCCCGGCTAATTGGCTTCTCGCGGGCAACCTCAGATCACGCATTCAACGCCACTATTTGGGACGTGGTGGTTCACCCTGACTTTCAAGGGCGGGGATTGGGCAAAGCTTTGATGAAGCAGATTATCAAAGAATTACGGCGCGCAGATATTAGCAATGTCACTCTGTTTGCAGATCCTCACGTGATTGATTTCTACTGTGAGTTGGGGTTCGCGCCTGATCCAGAGGGGATTAAGGGCATGTTTTGGTATCCAAACTCTCGCTGATGTGACAGCCTTCGAAATTAGCCTCACTCTCTCGAAAAAGAGCCGTGCTTTGTCGTGATATTGATGCATTTGGGGAATGATGAAATAGATGTAGCGATTGCTCCTGAGAATGATACACTCAGCCAGCTTCCTGCCAAATATCTATCTGCGGGAAGAGGCCAGATAGTCTTGGATCGTCGAGGGTTGGAAAGGTATTGTTTGTCCATTCCTTGATGAGTTCGCTGAGTTTGAAAACAACTCTGTCTTCGCGCTCAAAGCTGCGGAAGATTTGGCAGGGCAGACACCAAAAAATATGCTTACAGGGGACTTTTGTGACTAAATCTGTTCGGCTCTTCAGTAACGAAGAGTCGCTTTCCTTGAACTGGCTCCATGCATTTGCTTTCGGGTCTTTTCATGTCTTGGTGCTTTTGGCGCCTTGGTACTTTTCTTGGGATGCTCTAGGGTTGGCTATCCTGATGCACTGGCTCTGCGGTAGCGTTGGCATCTGCTTGGGATATCATCGGTTACTGGCTCACCGCAGCCTTCGACTGCCTAAGTGGTTAGAGTATGTTGTCGTCACTATTGGCGTGCTGGCTCTCCAAGGAGGGCCTTTGTTCTGGGTGGGTACGCATCGGATGCACCATGCCTTCACTGAAGACAATGTGCGGGATCCCTATTCTGCGAACCGAGGCTTTTGGTGGAGTCATGTGCTATGGCTGCTCTATCCGCAGGGGCAGACTTTCGATGCCGCTGCTCACTGTCGATTTGTCCCGAAGATCGCTCAAGATCCCTATTACTGCTGGCTTGAGCGTCACTTCGTTGCTCCTCAGCTCTTGCTGGCGCTATTGTTCTACGGATTAGGCGGCTGGTCCTATGTGTTGTACGGCATTGTCGTCCGTACTGTTGTGCTGTGGCACTGTACTTGGTTTATTAACTCCGCGACTCATGTGTGGGGCTACTGCACCTTTGAAATCAAGGATGGATCCCGCAATCTCTGGTGGGCTGCGCTGCTGACCTACGGTGAAGGTTGGCATAACAATCATCACGCCAACCCTAAGATTGCGACCGCTGGCAGGCAGTGGTGGGAGGTCGATTCGACTTGGTGGGTTATTCTAGGGCTAGAGCGTTTAGGGCTAGCGCATGGTGTTAGGCGACCCAGAGCCAAGATGACGATGGCTCAAAGGGCTTAAAAAAACCTGATATTGTTGTCCAACGGCTTTCGAGATCTGTGAACTAATGTCGTTGGGGAAATGTCTGAAACTACTGGGTCTGAATTTAGGCGTGCCCGCTTGATTATCAATCCGTCTTCTGGGGACGACCAGCCTAACCCAATGAAGCTCCCGGATATTGTGGCGGCTTTAGAGGCGGCCAACATTCGTGCAGATCTGATCTTTACTCAGCCTGATATCTCTCCGACTGAAGTTGCGAAGCAGGCAATTGATGAGGGTTATGATCTTGTGATTGCCGGGGGGGGCGACGGTACTGTCAACCAGGTGGCGGCAGGGCTGCTCCGCGCTCCGATTCCGCTCGGTATTTTGCCCATCGGTACGTACAACAACCTCGCCCGTAGCCTTCATATTCCGACCGATATCGCTGCAGCCTGCAAAGTCTTGTCACAGGGACAGGTCCGCTCTATTGATGTGGGGCAGGCAAAGGACCGCTACTTCTTTGAGGCGGCAGGAGTGGGTTTAGATGCCCTGTTGTTTCCGGTGAGTGAAGAGATTAAGGGAGGACGCTGGGGCCGTATTGGGCAGGCGATGCGGCTAACTTTCAGCTATCGGCCACGACGCCTCCACCTCGTTTTCCCTGGCTCTGTTCGCTGCTCTGACAGATCACGCCGTTTTCGGCGGGGGCGGCTGATCTCTAAGCTGCGGCGATCTGCATTGCTGATGGTGGTCGCCAATGCTTCCTACTATGGGGCGGGACTTGCGATCGCACCTGACGCTATCATCGATGATGGGTTGTTGACGATCAAGGTCTTTCGCAACTTTAGCAAATGGGAATTAATACGCCATTTTTGGGCCATTAGTAATGGTCAATATCGCTATAGTCCTAAGATTGAGACCTATCTAGCTTCAGAAGTCCGCTGTTCATCTAAAGCCAAGCTGCCGGTTCATGCTGATGGTTATTCGTTAGGGACACTGCCGGTCACGCTGAAGGTATTAAAACATGCCCTCAAAGTTATTGTTCCGAGGGTTGAGGTCGTACCCCAGACTTGAGATGAAGCCGATACCCCTGCCCCCTCGCCTAGAGTCTCTTGAGATGCAGCTAGCTTCCGATCCGTCCATCGCTGAGAAAATTCAAAAGATGCAGAACCGGGTGCGATGGCAGCATCCCCTCTGTCTGAAGCACAACATTGATCAAACGCGACTGGTCATTGATGACGGCAGAGCTGATGATCCTGAATTCTCATTTTTAGTGGTGGGCGATAGCGGTGCCGGACGCCATCGGGGCGATAGTCCTCAGCGCCGCGTAGCCGAAAGTATGCTTGCCCAAGGGCAAGAGAGTCGCTTTACGCTGCATATGGGAGATGTCATCTATTTGGTGGGGTCCAGCGAACAATACTTAGAAAATTTCATTGAACCCTATCGCGATTTCTTAGTAGGCGGTGAATCTCCGGAGCAAATTGCCTATGACCAAATGGTTTTCAAGCACCCCATGCTGCCGGTCCCTGGCAATCATGATTATTATGATCTTCCTTTGGCTTGGGGCCTGCTGTCACAGATCACGCTCCCCATCCGTCGTCTCTTTCAAGATCAGCTTGACTTAGATGTGGGCTGGCATGGTTCCTATGCAGGGGATGCCTATGCAAGGGCCTTCCTCGACTACCTCAGGGGAGTCAATGAGTCGCAGCTTCAGCAACATTTAGAGCGTCACTACTCAGCCACAACAAAAACCGGAGCCTGTCTTCGCTATCAACCGGGAGATTTTACCCGTTTGCCTAACCGCTACTATACGTTTCGCTATGGCGGCATTGATTTCTTTGCCTTAGATTCTAATACCTTCAACAGTCCTCAGCCGCTGCCTGAGGGACAGGTTGGTGATGTTCTCCGTCGTCAGCTAGAGGCCGAGCGCAATCAACTTGGGCAGGAGCGGTTGCGGCTGCTAGAGGCCGCGCCCAAAGCTATGTCCGAACAGGCTGATTCTGAGCAGCTTGATGATTTGTATGCCAAGGCTGAGCAGATCGAAGAGCAAATTCGAGATATCGAAAAACAGCTAGAGACGACGAAGCGTTCCAAAATCGATCTCGAACAACTCAAATGGCTGGAGGAGCAGCTGATTGCTTCTTGGAATGACCCTGAGGTTCGGGGGCGCATTATCTATTTTCACCATCCGCCCTATGTCACTGAGGCGACTAAATGGAATCAGGGGCAGACGCTGGCGATTCGCCAGTCTTTGCAGCGGGTGTTTGATGCGGTGCATGATGCGATTGCACCTCTCCCAGAGAATCGTTCTCTTGTGGATCTGATTCTCAATGGCCATGCCCATTGCCTAGAGTATCTGCGAACGCAAGAAACCGGCCACGCCGATGCCCACCTCAACTGGATTGTCTGTGGCGGGAGTGGGTTTAGTCTCCGCCGCCAACGTTCTCAGGGATCAGCGTTGAAAAGCCAAGACAAACAGCGCGTGATTGCCCAGTCCAAGCTATTTGTGGGGCGCAATGGTCACGGTTCTCAAAAGCGCAGGCCCTATTCTTATTTGCGCATTGATGTTGCAACCGGCTGCCCGCCTCGGCTCACGGTGAGACCCTTTGTGGTTGAGCGCGTTCAGAAGCAGTGGCGTGAATATGCGCTGTCCCCATTCTCGATTTAGGTTGGAGCCAGCGGTACAGAATAGATGCCGTTAGACGAGATAGTCGATGACTCGATTGATATACCCGGCCATTTCAGGATTAACTGAATTCAGCGAAGGTTAGCAGGCTCAATTTTACAAGCGTAGCTACTAAAAGCGCCATGCCGCACAGAGACGAGAGGGCAAAGCCGGGGCCTCGCTTTTCAGCCGCTTGGTAGTAACCCCAGGCGTAGAGCACTCGTCCGAGAATCCAGACACCCCCAATAACAGCACCCCAAACCACGCTGACGAATTCTGAAAATAGCCACAGGAGCGGCAGAAAGAATACGAGCTGTTCTAGGGTGTTATTCTGAACCCTCAAATATCGCTCAAAATCTGGATTGCCGGTTGTTTGGGGTGCTGGCACTTGAAACTTAGCTCTGGCACGACCCACGTTGATTGTGAGGACAAAGTAAAGGAGCAGGGCGAGGACCGTGATCAATCCAGTTAAAGGAGACATAGGTATGGGCCAGCTTATAGAGGTTCAAGGCTAGGATACTTGTTTCTGCTCTAAACTATGAAATTTTGATTTCATCATTCTTGCATCATCAGGTCTAGAACTATTCTTTGGATCACAACCAACCTTTCTCATACTGTTCTTGAACATAAGCCGCAACGTTGGCAATTTGTTCCTTAGCTAGGAGACCTAATATAAGCAGGCATGGCATTTTGCTGTTGGTGACTTGATTGATAGTCGTATCGTTGATGCGGTTTGAGAACTCAGGTGCGATCTCATCTTCCCCAATATCCACCTCGCTATTTTTCTAGTGGTTTTAGCAACTGCCATTTCAAGTTCGGCTCAAACCTTGCAAAGTCAGAATCTGCGGTAATCCATTCAGCATCAGCTTCAATGGCTAAGGCCGCTAGGTAGGCATCGGGAATCAAGTTACCAGTTGCTTTCGTTTTTTGGCACAGTTGCTCGAAAATTGTCCAATGTCTGGCTCCTGGCATGATGCTAATGCTGTTGGGCTGGTCACGGATGTCTTTAACAAAAGCAAGGGCTCGATCGATGGGCGTCGGAGTCTTATAGATTTTGGGATGAGTGACGATCCGAATGAATGCACTGAAAACCCACTCGCAATACAGAAACGCTGACTCTTGCTGCAGGCTATTAATTAGCCATTGATAATAGAACAAGTGGCCTTGCTGTTCGGCCCGATGGGCATTGATAAAAATGTTGACGTCGCAGAGCTTCATTCGCTAGAGATTGTCCATATTCTCTAACAAATTTGCGTTGGAATTGATATCAACTCCTGGCTGAACGCCGTCCCCCCTAAAGGTGGTCAGCTCTATAACACGAGGAGATTCCTGACTTTTCTCGCGCTCTATCAGATTCACTAATGCTTCTTGAATCAGTTGAGTTAGGGTGCGATCAGTCTTCAGAGCGTGTTGTTTGACTTCACGCATTAGATCATCGGCAAGGCGGACGGTCGTTCTCATATAGACACTATGACATATATATGTCAATCTTTTGCTATTGAGCATGACAATATATGAGCCATCATTCTGATCGAAATAAAAAGCGCTCTCCCTTAAAAGACCAACCTCTACGTCTGTCAGGCCAGTCTCTGGACGAAGAGCTAAAGCGGCTGCTTGAAGATCAGGGTTATCCCTATGCAGCGGCAGTCGTCTTCTCGTGGGTGCTAGCTGGACTTGAAGTGTGGAAGTTCTATACAACCGCGTCACCACAGCCTGGTGCGTATATTATTGTTGCGATGATAGCGACACTTCTCTGTATATACCAAGTTCTACGCGTTAGACAAAAGGCCCGGGCATTAGTTCTAGGGAGAGATGGTGAAAGAGCTGTCGGACAGTATTTAGAGCGCTTGCGAGAACAAGATTTTCAGGTCTTTCATGATGTGATGGGAGAGCGGTTCAATATCGATCATGTGTTGATTGGTGAAAAAGGCGTGTTTGCGATAGAAACCAAAACTTTTTCAAAGCCAGCAACAGGAAAGTCAAGCATCCGATTTCTAAACGGTGAGCTTCAAGTGAATGGAAGAAGAATTGACCGAAACCCTATCGAACAGTCTTGTGCAGCAGCAAGCTGGTTGTCTGACATTCTCAGAGAGTCAACAGGGCGATCTGTTAAAGTTCACCCTGTTATTCTATTTCCTGGCTGGTGGGTGGAGCGATTACCCCCAGAACAAAACAAACGGATATGGGTTCTGGAGCCAAAAGCCTTGCCAAAGTTCTTAGAGAATGCCAAGACTCAGCTTTCTTCTGAAGATGCTAAGTTGCTTACGTATCATTTGTCACGATATATTCGTCAGACCTATACATCGTTCTAATTAGCGGAAGTGCGATCGCAAAACCCAAAATGTCTAAATCTTTTCAGGTAAGCTATGCCGCAACAGTTAAATAGGTCGATCTTGTAGATGGCACTGGAACCTGAAGACCTTCAAGCTGCAACCCCTCAAGGTGAAATACCAAGGCTTCCTGCATATTCTTTTCTACCTCTTCCTGCGTCGCACCCGTTGACACACACCCAGGTACATCGGGAGAGTACGCAGAATAGCCCGTGCTAGTTTCTTCAACAATCACTAGATAACGCATTACTTAAGACCTGCCTGTTTTAAGATGCTGCTTAAAGTTCCAGGAGCTAACTCATCACTTGATTTTCCCGGCACGGTAACAAGTCCAGCTTTATCTGCGTTCTTGTATTGACGGTGACTCCCACGAGTTCTGGCTAAAAACCAGCCGTCTTTCTCAAGCAACTTGATAATATCCCGTACCTTCATGTCTCTAATCTAGTCTGTGGCCGGAGAGCAGAGCAACATCTGCTACAGACTGATGGAAAGAAGAGACTAAGACTTAGCTGTCATCCTCTCGGCGGAAAGTCCCTTAAAGCTCAGCCTCTCATTCTCAACATCGACATAAATGGTATCGCCATCGCCAAACTCACTGCGTAAAATCGCTTTGGCAATCTGTGTCTCTAACTCTCTTTGAACAGCACGCTTCAATGGTCTAGCGCCGTACACTGGATCAAAGCCAACCTCGGCCAAGAAGTCGAGGGCTTCTTCTGAGAGCTTCAGCGACATCTTGCGGTCGGCTAAGCGCTTCTCTAATAGCTGCACCTGGATCTTCACAATCTCTCGGAGCTGATCTTTCCGTAGGCTATGGAAGATGATCGTGTCGTCAATGCGGTTCAAGAACTCAGGGCGAAAGTGCGATCGCATCTCTCCCATCACCAAACTCTGCATCTCAGAATAGCGATCGTCATCTCCTGCCATGTCCAAAATATGACTAGAGCCAACATTGCTGGTCATAATAATAATGGCATTCTTGAAATCCACCGTACGGCCCTGAGAATCAGTCACTCGACCATCGTCGAGAATCTGGAGCATGATGTTGAATACGTCAGGGTGGGCCTTCTCGATTTCATCAAACAAAATGACTGAGAATGGACGCCGCCGAACGGCTTCAGTGAGCTGCCCCCCTTCGTCATAGCCCACATATCCCGGAGGCGCACCGACGAGACGTGATACCGAATGTTTCTCCATGTACTCCGACATATCAATGCGGACAATGGCTTCTTCTGTATCAAAGAGATAGGATGCCAAAGCTTTACCTAGCTCAGTTTTACCGACCCCGGTTGGACCCAAGAAAATAAAGCTCGCAATGGGCTTATTGGGATCGGCGAGTCCCGCTCGCGATCGCTGAATCGCATCAGAAACCGCTGTCACCGCTTCATCCTGACCAATCACGCGTTCGTGCAGCTCATCTTCAAGATGGAGCAGTTTTTCCATCTCAGAAGCCACTAGCTTACTGACGGGAATGCCGGTCCACTTGGAAATAATTTCGGCAATATCGGCTTCTGTCACTTCATCACGCAGTAACGACGAACTTTTGTCCTGCGTGTCTCCTAGCTTTTCTTCGGCTTCCTCTAGATCTGACTGGAGCTGCGTGAGCTTGCCGTACTTCAGCTCTGCGGCCTGATTAAGGTCGTAGTTGCGTTCAGCTTTCTGAATCTCAATATTGACGCGATCGATTTCTTCTTTGATCACCTGAAGCTGATCAATCCCTTCTTTCTCAGACTGCCACTGGGTTGTAAGGCTTGACTGTTCTTCTTTGAGGTCTGCCAGCTCTTTCTCTAAAGACTTGAGACGATCTTTAGAGGCGCGATCGCTTTCCTTTTGCAGAGATAACCGTTCCATCTCAAACTGCAGAATCTTGCGATCAATCTCATCTAGCTCCTCCGGCTTAGACGTGATCTCCATCTTCAGCTTGGCGGCGGCCTCATCCATTAAATCAATGGCCTTGTCCGGCAAGAAGCGATCCGAAATATACCTCGTCGACAGCGTTGCTGCTGCAACTAAGGCACTGTCTGCAATCTTGACGCCGTGGTGAACTTCGTAGCGTTCTTTTAGACCGCGCAAAATTGAGACGGTATCCGTAATACTGGGTTGATCGATGTATACCTGCTGAAAACGCCGTTCCAATGCCGCATCTTTTTCAATGTATTTACGATATTCATCCAACGTTGTCGCGCCTATACAACGAAGCTCACCTCTTGCCAGCATTGGCTTCAATAGATTTCCGGCATCCATTGCGCCTTGGCTAGCGCCTGCACCTACCACCGTATGAATTTCATCAATGAACAAGATGATCTGCCCCTCGGAGTCCATCACTTCTTTAAGGACAGCCTTAAGGCGTTCTTCAAATTCACCTCGGAACTTTGCGCCTGCAATCAGGGAACCCATATCGAGGGCAATCAGTTGACGATCACGTAAAGACTCGGGTACATCACGGGCAATAATGCGCTGAGCTAATCCTTCTGCAATGGCCGTTTTGCCCACGCCCGGTTCCCCAATCAGCACGGGGTTATTCTTGGTGCGGCGAGACAAAATCTGGATAGTGCGGCGAATCTCGTCGTCTCGACCAATAACAGGATCAAGTTTGCCGGAGCGTGCCAGCTCCGTGAGGTCTCGACCATATTTTTCTAGGGATTCGTACTTCACTTCTGGGGTCTGGTCGGTCACTCGTTGGTTTCCTCTGATGTCTTCAATCACTTTTTTGAGCTTGGCTTCATCGAGCCCTAGCCCTTTCATGAGTGGCTTGCCAAACTGATCGTCTTTAGCAAAGGCTAAAACCAGATGCTCAACAGAAATGTAGTCATCGTTGAATTCTTTTCGCAGGGCTTCGGCCTGATCGAGAAGCTGGTCGAGGCTGCGACCGCAATAGATAGAGTCACTCGGTTGGGCAAGCTTTGCCTGTCCATTAATGACTGAGGCGGTACGATCTCGAACCTCTTGGACGTTGGCCCCGGCTTTATTAAAAATCTGACTGGCTAACCCCTCTTCCTCTAGCAGCGCCTGCATCAAATGGATGCTCTCCATGTGCTGCTGGCGGGCCTGTTTGACGATGTTCTGCGAATTTGCGATCGCAGCCCAGGCTTTTTCAGTAAATTGGTTGGGGTTTGTGGGTTGCATGGCTCTTGCGTGACTCAACGATAGACAGCAGCGACATTAGAATACTTGCCTATCGCTATTGTAGAAAGGAACCGACCTTTGGCTGGGATCGGGCTTCCGCCCATCTGACGTAGGTATTCCCGCTCTATTTGCCTAACAACAACAAGGATCAGTTGAAATATACGCATTCAGGCCAAGTTTTACAAGTTGTCTTAGTACTGATTCTCAATAAGTACGATCATTGCTGAATCAGACTTCTGGTGCTTTTTCAGCAGGTGAGCTTATAAAAAATATGGCAAAATCCTGATTTTTCTGTTCATAATAGATCGTAATTGTTCGGGCCTCTTTTAGTATCCTCATCTTTAAAAACATCGCAGCTTTTTAAATTATTCTTTGCAGATAGTGGCTTAATATAGTGTTCCAGCCGTCTCTCTGAGGTGTCGGCGACTGGTGTGGCGCCCTGTAAATGGCTATCTCAGCTATGCCAAGAATGTACCCAAGGGCTACGTTGACGTATAGATAATTGTGAGACCTAATCAAGTCTCACTGTTTCGACATAGAACATGAAATCTTCTGAATTATCAAACATGGCGGATTCTTCTAGTCCCTCCGCTGGAAAAGGCTCTCGTTCCCGAGCAGCATCGGTCTTTCGGAAGAACGGACAGTGGATCCTGTTAGGACTTCTCTCAATTGGGGGGGGGATAATGTTGTGGCGCTGGCTCTCACCCCCTGTCTCTTCTCAGCAAGCGGGACCACCGACCGCCCAAGCAACTCTAGTGAAGCTGCAGCGGCTGCAGGCCAGCACGATTGAAGATGGGACCAGTTTTGTCGGCAATCTAGAAGCTCAAGAGGGCATTGATCTTAAGCCAAAGGTCGAGGGCCGTGTGACCCAGGTTTTTGTAGCTGCTGGCGCGCCGGTGCAGCCCAATCAACCTGTGCTACAGCTTAACTCTGGAAAAAGTCAGGCTGAGTTCCGTGCCGCTCTGGCAACTATTAGCTCAGCTCGGGCGAACCGCAGCAATGCTCAGGCTGAACTGGGGTCAGTTCAGGCCCAACGAGCACAGGCTGCTGCAGAAGTAGACCTCCAAAACACAGAGTACAAACGGACCTCAACACTCGTTTCTCAGGGGGTTCTAGCCCGCCAGGAATTGGACCGGGTAACTCGCGATCGCAACTCTGCTCAAGCTGCCCTCGTCGCTGCCGACAAACAAATTCAGGCCGCCAAAGCTAACCTTGAAGCCACTAAAGCAGAACAGGCTCAGGCCACCGCCGCCGCCGCCGCCACGCGCGAAGATTTACAGGATACACAGGTCGTGGCTCCCATCGCAGGAATTGTGGGTGATATTCCCATCAAGGTGGGCGACTACGTTGATATCGGTGACACGCTGACCACGATTACCCAAAATCAGACGCTAGAGGTGAAGCTATCGATTCCCCTGGAGCGCCGCAACCAGCTACAGGTCGGCCTACCTGTGGAAGTGCGCTCATTTCAAAATGACCGGACTCTTGCCACAGGTAACATCAGCTTTATCTCTCCTACCGCCAATGCCGCGACCCAATCTGTTTTGGCTACGGCCAGCTTTCGCAACAACGGCCAGCTCCAAGATGCCCAGCGGGTCTCTGGTACCGTGATTTGGCAAAAACGAACTGGAGTGCTGGTTCCAACTTCTGCTGTCTCTCGACTTGGGGGAGAGACCTTTGTCTTCGTCGCCGAACCGCCGGAAGATGAGCCTGAGGGCCTGGTCGCCAGTCAACGTGCTGTAGAGCTGGGTAAGATTCAGGGCAACAGCTATCAAGTTATTGAAGGCCTTCGACCAGGAGAAACCATTGTCACTTCTGGCATCCTTAATTTGTCGGACGGTGCCCCGATTGAAGCCCAGTCAGAGTAATTCCCATGCTCGTCAACTTTTTCATCAAACGTCCGGTTTTCACCACGGTCTGTGCCTTAATTATTCTGTTGATGGGATTGGTGTGTATTCCGACGCTACCGGTTGCTCAATACCCTGATATCAGCCCCAAGCAAGTGAACGTGAGGGCAAACTACATTGGGGCCGATGCCCAGACGGTTGAAGATGCGGTTACCACCATTTTAGAGCGGGAGATTAACGGGGCTGAAGGACTGCGCTACATCACTTCCAGCAGCAGCAACGACGGCACCAGTTCGATTACTGCGACCTTTGAGTCCACCCGCGATCAAGATATTGCAGCCGTTGATGTCCAAAATCGTGTGTCCCTAGCAGAGCCACAGCTTCCAGATACGGTGCTGCAAACAGGGGTTAGCGTCAGCAAGGAGTCCAGTAATTTTCTGCTGGGTTTCGGGCTCTACAGTGACACGAAAGAATACGACAGTACGTTCTTGAGCAATTATGCCGATCTTTATGTTGTTAACGCCCTTAAAAGCGTCGACGGGGTCGGCAACGTTCAGATTTTTGGAGAACGAAAGTATGCGATGCGGCTGTGGCTGGACCCTAATCGCCTAGCCAGCCGCAACCTTACGGCTCAAGATGTGGTTGATGCGCTCCAAGAGCAAAACATTCAGGTGGGAGCAGGGCAGATTGGTCAGCCTCCTATCGATAGCACACAGCAGTTTCAGCTTGATCTGCGGGCGATTAGCCAGCTTAGAAACGTCTCTGAATTCGAAGATTTGGTGATTGCCACAGGTGACAGCGGCAATCTGGTTAAGCTTTCTGACGTTGGGCGGGCCGAGCTAGGGGCAGAAAACTACAGTACCTTCCTGCGATTTCGCGGTAATGAGGCAGTGGGTCTAGGAATTGTCCAGATTCCAGGGAGTAATGCACTAGAGGTCGCGCGGGGCGTCAAAGCGACCATGGAGGAGCTGTCTCAGGACTTCCCTCCTGGGATGATTTACGATATCGGTTTCGACACCACAGATTTTGTTGAGCAGTCCTTGGTGGGCGTCATCTGGACCTTGGTGCAGGCTGTGGGCTTGGTGGTCTTAGTAATCTTTGTCTTTTTGCAGGACTGGCGCACCACTATTATTCCTGCCATCACGATTCCCATTTCGCTGATTGGCACCTTTGCGTTCATTAAAATCTTTGGCTTTTCGATTAATAGCCTGACGTTGTTTGGTCTCACACTCGCCACCGGAATGGTAGTGGATGATGCCATTGTTATTGTCGAAGATATCTCCGATCGCATCCAGAATCGAGGTATGGATCCAAAGCTGGCCGCGCTGGAAGCAATGAAAGAGTTAACGGGCGCGGTGATTGCCACCTCGCTAGTGTTGATGGCAGTGTTTATTCCGGTGGCGTTTTTCCCTGGGACGACGGGGGCGCTATATCGCCAGTTTGCACTCACGATTGCCTTTGCTATTGCAGTCTCCACCTTCAACGCTCTGACGTTGACGCCAACCCTGTCAGGGCTACTGCTGCGACGAAATGCAACCCTTCCTGACTGGCTGGGATGGCTGAGATGGGGCTTTCGGCAATTTAATCGATTCCTAGACAGCATGAGGCGGGTCTACGGGCGATCGCTCCAGTGGATGAATCGGTTCAAGTACCTTGTCCTCGCTATCTTTGCAGCGCTGCTCGCTTTGACGGCGTGGCTCTATCAGACCGTTCCTTCGGCTTTCTTACCAGACGAAGATCAAGGCTATTTCATTACGCTTGTTCGTGGTCCTGAAGGCGTGTCGCTCAACTACACCAGCGATGTGATGCGGCAGATCGAAGAGAAACTGCTGCCGATTCCCGAAGTGCGGGCTACCTTTGCCGTCGGCGGGTTTGGGTTTAGTGGCAGTACAGCGAATAGTGGCATCATTTTTACAACCCTCAAACCTTGGTCTGAGCGCAAAGATCCTGAGAAATCAGCCCTGGCTATTATTGGGCGTGTGCAGGGTGAGCTATCTCAAATCTCTGAGGCCAATATCTTGCCGCTCAATCCGCCCTCGATTCAAGGTTTAGGCAGCTTTGGCGGTTTTCAGTTTCAACTTCAAGATCGCCGAGGCAATCTTGAAATCAGTCAGCTCGTCGAAAATATGGGGGCGTTATTAGGGGCCGCTAATCAGCGACCCGAGATCGCAGCAGCTTTCAGCACCTATGCTGCCAACACGCCTCAAATTGAAGTGGACATTAACCGTGATCAAGCGAAGTCTCTTCAGGTCGATATTGACGATATTTTCAATACCCTCCAGACCTATCTCGGCTCTCAGTTTGTCAATAATTTCACCCTTGGACGCCGCACCTATCGCGTTTATGTGCAGGCAGACGAGCAGTTCCGGTCTAATCCAGAAGACATCAATAACCTCTACGTGCGCTCCAATGACGATCAGATTATTCCTCTGAGTAACCTTGTCACAACAACGACTCAAACCGGTGCTCAAACCATTAATCACTACAATCTCAACCGCTCCATTGAAATCAACGGGATACCTGCCCCGGGCGCAAGTTCCGGTCAGGTGATCAAGGCGATGGAAACGGTGGCTGACCAAACCCTCCCTCCTGGATTAGGGTACGAGTGGTCGGGCACTTCATTAGAAGAGATTGAGTCTGGAGGGCAGGCTGCAATCATCTTTGGCCTGGGTCTGTTTTTAGTCTTTTTGGTGCTAGCGGCTCAATACGAGAGCTTTGTCGATCCCACCATCATCATGCTGTCGGTGCCTTTAGCCGTTCTGGGCGCTCTGATTGCTCAGTCAATACGAGGACTACCCAACGATGTCTACTGTCAAATTGGGCTAGTGATGCTGATTGGTTTGGCGAGCAAGAACTCGATCCTGATTGTTGAGTTTGCCAATCTATTGCGAGAACAGGGGCTGCCGATCCGCAAGGCCGCTTTTGAAGCAGCTCAGCAGCGGCTGCGTCCTATTTTGATGACGGCTATTTCGACGCTAATTGGTATTTTTCCTTTAGTGATTGCCTCTGGAGCTGGAGCAGCTAGTCGTCGATCTCTAGGTACGGCAGTCTTTGGCGGCATGTTCATTGCTACGTTTTTAAGTCTGTTTGTCGTTCCCATCCTTTATATTGTGATTAAGGGCTTAGTTGATCACATTCGGCCAAGACATCCCGATTCTGACAGGCCAGCACTAGAGCCTAGCCCTACCTCCACGGGGGCATCTCAGCGATAACAATCACAGAGAATGTCAGGAGACCTACATAAAGACGAATTGGTCAACCACACGAAATAAAAGTTTACGTTATAGTGATCAAAGATTCACTCAACGCATTTACGGAGCAACAGATCATGACTCAAGAGAATACTGGAAGATTTAATATCGAAAATGAGCTACTCAACGGCCGGTTGGCAATGTTAGGCTTTGTGCTTGCACTTGCAACTGAAGCCCTCACCGGCCAAGGCATCATTGGTCAAGTCTCTTCAATCCTCAACAACTTCTAATCAGAGGATTTTCTACTTGATTCCAAAAAATCATTGATTATCAAAACCCCTCAGCCATCGAACTGAGGGGTTTTTCTTTGATATGTCCAGAGCGTCTAGTGCTCTAGATCGTAGGGGTTTTTGACGCCATTGACGCTGTGAACAAAGGGTTGAACCAGTTGAAGCTTGCCGTCAGACTTGCTGACTAAGAAGTCGATGTCATACTTGTCACCGGTTTTTGAATCAACAAAATCAGCACAGCTTGTGTAAAGGTTGCCCTGATTCGAGACGCCAGCATGAAACCCGTCAGGATACTTTTCGCTGGTCGCGAGTTTAAGCTGCAGCACCTTGCCTTTGTAGATAATAGGCATCAGGTCATTGTCAGCCGTTAAACCTTGAACGTACTGTTTCATGACATTCTGCACCTCAAGCTTATCGCTTTCTATAGGATCTGCCTGAGCCGTGGGCTGTTCGCTCTGTTCCACCACAATGCTTTGAGCATCAATCTTGCCGCTCTGGTTTGCAAAAATTGCAGCAGCAGGAATAATTGCGATTCCAATTGCTAGCATCAGAATATTCTTTGATTTCATAATGTTCTCTCCTCACGTGAGGTGCATTGCCTCCATTAGTAATACGGGCAAACAATTGAAATGGATGTTTATGAGGGGCAATCTTTTATAAATCGAGTGTTGCTAAGCCTTGAAAGGTAAGTCCCTCAGGGGAAACATCAAACCGGCAGGGGAATACTTTCATCCCGGCATCTACTGCCTCGCGCAGGAGCTGACCATAGTGTGGATCCGTCGTATCGCCGGGTGCAAAGGAAGTGCAGTCGCCCCGATTAATGAAGTACAGCATACAGGCTCGTTCCTGTGGGAGTAGAGCCGTCATTTCTCGCAAATGTTTTTGTCCCCGCGTGGTAACCGTATCAGGGAACAAGGCTTTCTGTCCCTCAACCCAGGTTGTATTTTTGACTTCTACATAGGTGCGCTGCCCTGCTGCATCAGTGAGTAAGAAATCAACGCGGCTTTTCTCTTGGCCGTAGGGCACTTCAGTTTTGAGCTGCTCAAAATCAGCTAACTCAGGAATACAGCGTTTTTCTAGCAATAGCTTTGTCACACGGTTGGGCAGCATGGTATTGACTCCCACCCAAGCAGGACCGTTATCGTCAACCTCGATCAGTTCCCAGGTATATTTCAGCTTCCGTTTGGGGTTATCGCTGTGAGAGATCCATACGCGGTTGCCAGGAATGTAAATTCCTGTCATGGGTCCGGTATTGGGGCAGTGTGCTGTGACGACTTCACCACTATCAAGTTCAATGTCGGCAAAAAAACGCTTATACCGTTTAATGAGTGTTCCTGAAGACAGGGGCGGATATTGATAGATCAGTTCGGCTTGATGTGGCTTGGGCATTGTGGGCTAGTTGATGGGTTGCTCCTCTCGTAACACGAACTGGGGCTAATCACCAGTGTTTGGGGGCATTTTGTCCGATAGTTCAAGGAGTAAAAAGAGGTGATTCTGTCTAGGAGTTGCTCTTTTTTGGGGATGAAGGCGATTTGAGCATCACTTGTTTGAAAAAATTAGACCCGTATTGAAGGATCTCAGAAAGCTGCAATTTCTGTCGTCTGTAAAACCAAAAGCCCGTAAGGCCACATGGCGTTATTAGCCAATAGAGTATGTCAATCAGGTCGGGCATAGTCGTCGGTATCTGTATGGAGGGAGTGCGTTTGGTCGAGTTTAAGCTTGGTCTTTAAATTGCTAGTTTTACCTGTGTGACACCCTGACGCATCTGTTGCTGCCGTTTGATCCAAGAATATCGAGCGGCTGGTCGGATCAAGGGAGCAAATTGATGAAGAAGCGATCGCAACACCCCATTGCTCTTCAACAGCTCTCCTTGACGCGCCTCTTGCTTTTGCAGATGTTGAGCACGGATAATCTCTGGTTCCCGTTCCGCTTGAATTTTGGGCAGCACTGAGTCAAGGGACTTTTCTGCCTTTAGTTGAGGCACAAGGTAGTTGGCAGCAACAATGACGTCTCGAAGCGCCAAATTAATCCCTTGGGCGCGCACCGGAGACATTGGATGAGCCGCATCCCCCAGTAGTAAGATGCCCGTTTGGTGCCAGCTTGGACACCGACCCACCACCACCGTCAGCCTTATTGGAGGCTCTACCTGATTGGCGCAGCCACGGAAATGTGTCGCCAACCACGCAGGCGATAGAGAGGCAAAAGTCTCTGCCCAGTCTTGATTTTGTCGGTCTATTTTGTCATCTGCCGATAATACCCATGCGAGATGGAGCTTTCCTGCCTCTGCTCCGTGAAAGATGCTGAAGACAGAGCCTGCGTTGAGAATCGAGCAAAAAACATTATCCTCGATGAAACGTGGATGGGCAGGAAGCTTGAACCACAGGATATTTATGTCGTTGGGCTGGCTAACCAACTGCAGTCCGGCCCGCTGTCGCACAATCGAGTTCCGGCCATCTGCTCCGACGACGAGAGCTGCAGATATCTCTCGTCCGTCTGCTAGCGTGACGCCTGTAATTTGAGGATGCTCGATCTCCTCACCTTCAACTGGGGAGCGCCGTCGTAAATCTTTGACGGGTATACCTTGTATAAACTCAAATGTTGTATAACGCTGTGCCTCAGCAATCAGGGCCTCTAGAAAAGGCGGTTGCGACACAAGGGTGCAAGGTTGATCGGCTCCCATTGGCTCTTCTACGCGAAAGAGCTGATTCTGATCGATGATAAATTCCCAGCCCGTCAGAGGGCGGGTTGGAATCTGGTTCAAAACTTCGGACAAATCCATTTGCTCCAGGGCATCTAAGCCGCTCGGCATTAAGCCTTCGCCCCGAAACACTCTTTTAAAGTCCTTGGCCGCCTCAATGAGCGTCACGGGAATGCCCTGTCTTGTCAGCAGCAAAGCGAGTGTTGCCCCTGTCGGACCCGCCCCCACAATGACAACCTCTGCCATTTCTTTTTCCCTCTAGTGCTTTAGGTAAGGTAACCCAATATCTCCTGAGGATGCTGGAGCAAGATCTCTGCACCTGAGTGCTTTAGTTCGGCAGCGCTTCCATATCCCCATAAAACGCCGATGCAGGTTGCTGAAACGCTACGGCCAGCGTGCATATCATGAGAGCGATCTCCAATCATAACAAGGGCAAAAGCACTCTCTTTACCTATAATTTCTTGCAGTAGCTCATGTTTCTGCCGTTTCCGCCCGCAGCCTAAAACCTGTACAAAGTAAGATTGAAGCTCGAGATATTCAACCACCGCTTTTGCGATATCAGTTCTCTTCGATGTTGCAATGTATAGTCTGTCTCCATTCTGCACGAGATTAGATAGAACACCACGTACCCCTGTATATAAAATGTTCTCTGTATATCCAATAGAGAAATATCGTTCTCGATAGGATGAAATAGCCTGTTCGATAATGGCTGTATTCTCGGTTTTCAAAAGGGTAGAGAATATCTCATCTAGTGGTGGGCCAATATACTGGGTCAAGCTTTCTGGAGTCTGCTGGGCAGCGCCTAGGTTCTCTAATGCATAGTTGATTGAAGCCGTAATTCCGACTGCCGGATCGCTAAGAGTGCCGTCTAAGTCAAAAGCAATAACCGTCATGGGGGTTCAAATATACATCGTTGGTCATCTGCTTTAAAAGAATCCCCTTGCGGGTCACCACAAGGGGAAATCTTCGTTCTATTTAGAGAGTTTGAAGCTTAACTGGCGAGATATTCGCGCACTCGTGTCTTCCGACGACGGAGCTGATCGAGCGCCTGCCGCTCTAGCTGACGTACCCGCTCACGGCTGAGGCTCAAGCGCTGACCCACCTTCGCTAACGATAATTCCTTACCGTTGTCTAATCCGAATCGCAGCGTCAAAACTTCCTGCTGCTGGGGCGTTAGCTCTGCCAGCAACTGAGACATATCATCTTTAAGTGCTTCGCCTGCGGTAAACTGCTCTGGCGATTGCCCATCATCTTCTAATAGATCGCGCAGCTCGGTATCTTGGTTGTCACCGACGCGCAAATCAAGAGAAATAGGCTGTCGCGCAATGGTGAGATATTCACGAATCTGCGCGGGTTCTAATTCCAGCTCCTTGGCAATTTCTGCGGGTGTGGCACTGCGGCCCAGTCGCTGCGATAGCTCTCGCTGGGCTTTTTTGATTTTGTTGAGCTTCTCAGTAATGTGGATCGGTAGCCGGATGGTGCGGGCCTGCTGTGCGATCGCACGAGTAATCGCCTGCCGAATCCACCAGTAAGCATAGGTTGAGAACTTATAGCCCCGCATCGGATCAAACTTCTCGACACCGCGCTCAAGACCCAGCGTTCCTTCTTGAATTAAATCCAGCAGCTCCAGATTGCGCTTTTGGTACTTCTTCGCTACCGACACCACCAGACGAAGATTGGCCTCAATCATTTTTTGCTTGGCATGTTTGCCCTGCTGCAGCGTCATCGACAGATCCGCTTCGCTCGTTTCGGCCTTCTTGGACCATTCTGCTAACGTCGGCTCACGGTCCAAAGACTCAACCAAATCCTTCTGTAGCTGCATGAGGGCCATCAGCTTCTGAACCTGCTTACCAAAAATAATCTCTTGCTCGTGGGTCAGCAGCGGTACGCGACCGATCTCATGCAGATAAGTGCGCACCATATCTGTCCCGGCTAGGGCATTTTTGGGCTTTGTTTCACGTTTTACTTTTGGCATTTAGGTTCCCCTCAAACAGTCGGGTTCAACAACTAGGAAGCAAGAGGCTTCCTCAATAGGTCGTTATGGTGTCTCTAAGTCAACCGGGAGCTCCTTTAGCCGTAGGACTGAATTTTGCACTTCCCTGACCTCCTCCCTAAAGGCGAAGTCAGTATGAGTTTGCCCTTTAATCATAGGTCATCCTATTCGATTCTGACAAAGCCCTATGGGTGCCAATAACCGTAATGCTTTAGGGGTGTTCTCCTCCTGTGAGTAGATGACTGATTTCGCCACTCTAATGTTTCATTGTGGTAGCGAAAATAGAACCTTGTTGCCCAGTAGGGTACCCACTCTGGCTCTAGAGGGATCACATAAAATAGCCAGCCCCCTAAATTCGTCTTATTATTGAAGATAAATTAACCGACTGTTAAGATTCTTTAACTAATTACCGCTCCTCAGCCTTGAGCTGTTGCCCATTTACGCTAATTCAATGAAACAACCTTTAACAAATCGCTTATTTAGCCTCTGTCTTGGACTCTTGATTACCGTCAGCGTTTGGTTCCCAGCGCCGCCTGCTCTGGCCTTTGATAATCCTGACCTGTTGCCGGATGAGCCTACTGCAGTTATTGATTTAGCTCAGTCTCTCACCACCCTGCAGCGCGAGAATCTTGCCAACAAACTCGATGCATTCGAGCAAGAAACGGGCTGGAAGCTCCGAGTTTTGACCCAGTATGATCAGACACCGGGGCGAGCGGTTAAAAACTTCTGGGGACTGAACGATAAGAGTGTCGTACTTGTGGAGGACACCCGGGGCGGCAATATTCTCAATTTCAATATTGGTGATGATGTCTATCAGCTCTTGCCCCGCACCTTCTGGATTGAGCTACAGACCCGTTTTGGTAATCAGTATTTTGTCCGCGATAACGGAGAAGACCAGGCCATTATTCAGGCCCTTGATTCTGTGCAGCTCTGTTTGGAGCGAGGCGGCTGCAATGCGGTTCCAGGAATTCCTCAGGAACAGTGGGTATTGACCTTCGTGGCCTCTATCTTGGGGGGCGCTATTTGTGGCTTTGCGGCCCACCCTCGCAAAGAGGGACAGGTCTTTGCTTGGCAATGGGCACTGATTTTTTCGCCGCTGTGGGGCATCCTATTCTTTTCCTTCGGGATTGGCCCTGTGGTGAGTCGCACCTCTGAGTGGCTGCCGTTGGCCCGCAATATCGCTGGGTTCCTTGTTGGTGCTTTGGCTGCTTACCTCGTCCCAGCCCCTGATGCGTCTTCTTCGGGGTCAGAGGCTTAATGTTTGCTCTGAACCTCAGGAACCTCAAGCAGGCTGCAGAATCGTTGAGATATAGTTAGGTTGCAAGATTTTAGGGTCTAGAGATGTCCTCCATTGCTGTTATCGACGCCTTTCAGGCAGCTCAACCCTCGCTGGTGGATATTTTTCAGACGATTGATGGGCAGAGCTGTCCCTATCGGTATAACTTTCATCTCCATACCTGCTGCTCAGATGGTCAGCTCCCGCCAGAGGCCCTGATGGAGCAGGCTACCATGCTCAAGCTTGAGGGGCTTGCGATTACGGATCACCATTCTATTGAAGGGTATCAAGCCGCTGCTCAATGGCTCCAGCATCAGCCAGTTGACCAAGTGCTGCCGCACTTGTGGATAGGGGTAGAAATTACCGCTCGGCTGGCGCAGACAGAGGTTCACGTTTTGGCCTATGGGTTTGAGGCTGAAACCCCTGCCCTACAGCCTTACCTGCAGGGCCACAGAGTCGAGGGTGAGCTGGGACAGGCTGAGTCCGTGATCAATGCCATCCATCGCAGTGGGGGGCTGGCCGTGCTGGCTCATCCGGTTCGCTACAGAAAGTCCCCTGAAGATCTGACGGTTGCGGCTGTGGCGCTAGGCATTGATGGCCTTGAAACCTACTATTGCTATAAATCTAACGATCCTTGGCGGCCCAGCCCTGTTCAGACGCGTTTGGTACAGCAGCTGGCTGAGCAATATGATCTGCTACAGACCTGTGGGACGGATACGCATGGTCTAGATATCCAGCAGCGGCGCTAATGGAGGATGCAGCATTGAAGCAAAATATTCTGTTTATTGTTGTTGTCCTCACAATTACCGGCGTAGTTACTGCGGCGTTTGGCCTGCGCAATAATGACTCTCTGGATCTGTTGCGATCGCCACCTGAATCCGTTGATCTGCAACAGGCCCAGGCTGAATCATTCACGAATGTGACCTCCGCTTCTGACGCGGCTCCCCCTGTACAAGATTACGTGACGGCCAATCCAGAATCTGTGTCACCCCCTTCCCCTGTTGTGCCTTCCCCAGTACCTGCTCCTTCCTCAGCGAGCAACAGCGGCTACCAGCCTCCCCAATATCAGGCGGAGGTGCATCCTAGTAACTATGGTGAACGGTATGCACAAAATGCTCAAGGTCAGCCCGTTGACAATGATTGGATTATCGTTCTGCACGAAACAGTCGGATCTGGCATGAGTGCGGTCAATCATTTCCAGACCCCACATCTCAATGATGCAGACCAAGTGAGCTACCATGCCCTAATCTGGGCTGATGGAACGGTGATTTATTTGGTGCCGCCAGAGAAGCGGGCCTATGGGGCAGGGAACTCAGTCTTTGAGGGCGATCGCGGCATAGAAACGGTCAAAACGAATCCTGACTTGCCTCCTTCAGTGAATAACTTCGCCTATCATATTTCCTTTGAAACGCCGCCTGATGGCCGCGAGAGTAAGAATGCCGTACATTCTGGCTATACGCAAGCGCAGTATCAGTCTTTGGCTTGGCTGGTTGCGAGAACTGGGGTTCCTGACAGCCGGGTTACCACCCATCGAGAGGTTGATCGCTCGGGTAATCGCGCAGATCCCCGCAGCTTTGACACTGCAACGTTTCAGTCGATGCTGAGTCTTTATCGCTGAGCTCGGCTTTTGCCTGGAGGCTCTGCGTTTGGTTGCGGGGCTGCTGAAAGTGGCTCAAACTTGAAGCCTCACTTGGATTGGCGTTTTCGCGGGCGAGGCGGTTGTTGAGACTTGCGGCCCGCTGCTTCTGGCCCTCGTGACTTTTTGGAACGTGGGCGGCGGTTTTTCTTGCCTCCTGAGGGCCTGTTACTGCGACCGGTCTGAATCGGGACGGGCTTGATCGATGGGTCCGGTTCATAACCAGGAATCGTCTCGCGATCGATATTGCGTTTGATCAACCGCTCAATATCCCTGAGAAACTTGTGCTCATCGACGCAAACTAGCGAAACGGCCTGGCCTTCGTTGCCCGCCCGCCCGGTACGACCAATGCGATGGACATAGTCTTCTGGCACGTTGGGCAGGTCAAAATTGACCACATGGGGCAGTTGATCAATATCTAGCCCTCGCGCCGCAATATCGGTTGCCACCAGCACACGCACACTGCCCTGCTTAAAGTTCGCGAGTGCTCTCGTGCGAGCACCTTGACTCTTGTTGCCGTGGATGGCTGCAGTCGTGATGCCATCTTTCTCAAGCTGCTGCGCTAGACGATTGGCACCATGTTTAGTACGTGTGAACACCAAGACCTGCTGCCAGTTACGTGAGCCAATTAAAAAAGATAACAGCTCTCGTTTGCGTTTGCTGTCTACGGGATGTATGGTTTGCGAAACGCTCTCTGCGGCTGTATTGCGGCGGGCCACTTCAATGAGCGTAGGAGACTCTAGTAGGCCGTTAGCCAGCGACTGAATTTCTCTGGAGAATGTCGCTGAAAAGAGTAGATTCTGACGGGTCGGTGGCAGCAGCGCTAAGACCTTGCGAATGTCGTGAATGAAGCCCATATCTAACATGCGATCGGCTTCGTCTAAGACTAAAACCTCCAGCTTGGAAAGATCAACGGTATTGCGGCCTACGTGATCTAAGAGTCGTCCGGGGGTGGCTACTAGAATATCAACGCCATTCCGCAGTCGCGTAATCTGGGGGTTGATGCTGACGCCGCCAAAGATCACGGTGGAACGCAAGGATAAATATTTGCCATAGATCTTTACGCTTTCACTCACCTGAGCTGCGAGTTCACGTGTTGGCGTCAGGATTAAGGCCCGCACGAATCTGCGATGCCGGGGGCCTGTGGGTTTGCTCAATCGTTGAAGGAGCGGCAGGGTAAAGCCTGCCGTTTTGCCGGTTCCGGTTTGGGCACCTGCTAAAACATCTTTTCCCTCTAAAATCACGGGAATGGCTTGAGTTTGAATAGGGGTAGGGGTGCTATAGCCTTGGTCTGCAATAGCGCGGAGGAGTTCGGCGGACAGACCGAGGGGTTCAAATGACATATTTACGGGGGGATGGAAGACCAGCGGTCAATAGACATGAGTGTAACCTGCCCTCGACGTCACCGGAAATGACCCAGGCCACGATATGCTTAGCATTAGATTATTAATCAAACGTTTCCTAAGCTGCTTCACGTTGTTTGAATCTACACTTTAGAGGTCAAGGTTCTGGCTGCTAAGCCCCCTATGCCCGTAACTACAGCGCAGCTTAGACATTGCTTAAGCTGATGAAACAACTTTTATATCTTGAAATTCCTACTCCCGATACAGATGCTGTACATCGCTGGCTGCATTTGCAGTGTTCTACTGCTGGCTCAGAGTCTTGTGTTCTGCAGCTCAATCTAAAGCCTAGTGTGACGCTGAGTCCTACCTCTACCGGACTTAAAATCCAAGATCAGGACAGTGCGGTGGTCTTCTATGCTTGGCAGCATCTACGGACGACTTATGTAAAGGCGAATCAGTGGTCAGAACGGCCCGTTTCAAATCAGGCACAGGTGCTTGACACGCTTGTCAAAAATCTGCGAGAGGCTTTCCCTCAGAAGCTTCAGACTTTCCCAGAAATTGACTTGAGTCAAACTGATATTTTTGCAGCTCTCCAGCCTCACTATCCTCTGACCGCGAAGTATTTTCAGGCTATTCCTAACGGTGAGGCAGATCTGCAGCGGGCTTACTGGTGGGAAAAACGATGGCGACATGAAGTTGGCAAAAGTTTTGATACTGGACCTGATCAAGATCTCCCTATTGTGCAGCAGGCCCCTGTGGTCAAAACGCCTGATTCAGTCTGGGATGTAGTGATTGTCGGCGGGGCGCTTGGCGTTCTGAGTGGGGCGATGTTGGCGCGTTTGGGCTATCGAGTGGCCCTTGTCGAGCGCATTAAGTTCGGTCGCATGAATCGGGAGTGGAATATTTCGCGCACGGAGCTGCAGACGCTGGTTGATGTGGGTTTGCTGACTGTGGCTGAGCTCGAAAGCCTCATTGCTCGGGAGTACCGCGATAATTTTAATTTGTTCTTTAGCGGCAATAATGCCCCCAATGCTAGAGCACCTGTGCTGACGACACCAACGGTGCTCAATATTGCAATGGATTGCGATCGCCTCCTGCAGCTCTGTGGTGAGAAGCTGGTCGCGGCGGGTGGACAGATTCTGGAGCTGACTGAGTTCGAGCAGGCTTACTTAGAAGACGATAAGGTCACGATTCGGGCCAGAAATCTAGAGACCGATCAGGTGATGCACCTGGAATCTCGGTTACTCATTGATGCCATGGGCACGGCGTCCCGGATTGCTCAGCAGATGAATCCGGGACAGGCTTTTGACAGTGTGTGTCCAACGATCGGTGGCGTTGTCAAAAATGGGTTTGCCCCTGGGGTCTGGGATCATGACTATGGTGAACCTTTGCTCACCAATGGAGATATAAGTCGGGGACGGCAGCTAATCTGGGAGATGTTCCCGGGCCATGAGCAGGATTTGACGATTTATCTGTTCTACTACCACCAGATTAGGCCCGATAATCCTGGTTCTCTACTAGAGCTATTTGAGGACTTCTTCCATTGTTTGCCTGAGTATCGACGGTGTGATTTAGAACGGCTTGAGTGGCGTAAGGCGGCCTTTGGCTATATTCCTGGGCGCTTTAGCCGGAATGCGGGGGACCGACCGCCGGGTTGCGATCGCATCCTCTCGATCGGCGACTCAGCCTCCCTCAGCTCGCCCCTGATCTTTACCGGCTTTGGCTCTTTGGTTCGCAACCTACCCCGCGTCACGCATCTGCTCGACATCGCACTCCAGCACGATCTGCTGACCGGCAAAGATCTCAGCCGCATCAACGCCTATCAAGATAACCTCGCCGTCACCTGGATTTTCTCGCGCGGCATGATGGTGCCCCCGAATTCAAAGCTGTCCCCCAACTGGATCAATTCAACTTTAAACACATTCTTCGGGGTATTGACTGAAGAATCTCCGCAGGAAGTTGATGACTTTATTAAAGATCGCGGCAGCTGGTCCTTTATGACTCGCAATGCTCTGATTGCGGGCTGGCGTAATCCCATGATTCCGATTTGGGTAGTGCAGTCGATGGGGTGGACTGATTTTTCCCGCTGGGTCGGTACCTATATCACCTTTACCTGGGCGAGCCTAATGTCGTTTCTGTTTGGAGGGTGGTTGCCTGAGCTACTGCTGCGCTGGCAAGATCCGATGGTCGCTCGCTGGCCGAGACTCTGGCACCGTTTATTAGCCTGGAGCTATCGCCTTACCTACGGTATGGGACGGCCTCGGCTGCAGCTGCGCTTGCCCTCTGCTCCTGCAGCGACAGAGACCAATGTCTCTCAGACGGTCTCGGAGGTTTCGCTTTAGCCGCGAAGAGAATCTTTGATGAAACAGCCTGTTGCTGAAAATCTATTTCAGCCCTCTTTAGATCGCTGGATAGATCAGGGGGCAGCGCCCTATCTCAACCTCACCTGGTGGGTGGCGCATCCCCTCGTGATGGTGGTTGCAATTGTTGTGTTGCTGGTCCTGGTCCAGGGGATTCTAGGCTTAGTGAGTAATGTGATCAAGCGGCTTTTACTGCTGATCGTGAAGTCTCCCTATTTGCTGCTCCAGTGGCTATTGGCAAAGTCTTCAAAGTCTCTAAGTTTGCCGACGATGACCCTTAAGTCTCCGAGTCGAAAGCGCAAGGTGGAGACAGAAGATAATTTGCAAGAGCGACTACTGATTGCCTTGAATCAGCTAGAGATGGCGAAGCAAGAGCAAGACCGGGTCTTGAAGGAGCTAAAAATGATCTTGGTAGAGAGTCAAAGGAAAGCCAAAGCCGTACACCCATCCGCCAGCTCTTCTCCATCACAGCCGTTGAAAAATACAAGCTTGGTGGACCGCTGAGATTAGCGATCTCGTTTTCTTTTCCGTTGCCCCATCGACTCCAGTTCCTGAATCTCTTGGTCCTCAATGGAGGCATCAGGATTCACCTGCAGCAGTTGCTCTAACGAAATCTGCTCAAACTGTTCCAGCCGCTGAATTTCTTGTTCTAGCTTGATGCGCCCTTGTTTGAAGAACTTCCTGGAGTTTTGCGATCCTAAAAAGCCTTGAATGACAGGATTAGTGATTCTCTGTGCCGTGGCGGGCTGTATTCCACTCGCGCCGATCAGGAGAGCTGCAAAAAGCAGAGGGCTGCTCCATTGATTTGAAATTGTCACGGGAACCCCCTGGCTCGTACTCGAACCCTTTCATGCTTCTAGTTTAGCGTTTCTTTCTCTTGCTTGGAGCATGGTTGAGGCACTGTCAAGGGTCTGCTCTTGTCCCGAACCACTGATGATAATACCAACAAGGGAATAAGTTATGCTTGACAAGCCACGCTATGCACAATGGCCCTATGAGTGAATCTGAACGTTACGCTCCGCAGAATGAAAAGACTGAAGACATCGACGCTTCTTCAATCACTCCAGAAGTGCGTGAGTATGTTGCTTCTCAGCTAGCACGAATACTTCGCACTACCAGAATAGGCCCTGTTCCGAGTTGGGCCATAGGCTCAATGTTTTGCTTGGTGGAGAGACCCTTGGTTACTCCTATCACCAGAGCTTTGAGACGCTCTGAGTATCGTTCTTTGTCGATGGTAGATGAAGCCAAGCGGGCAGAGATTGTTAGGCAAGCAGAGCTAAATATGCCATCAGAGTTTTGGGAATTTTATGATGAGGGTCTATCGCAAGCAATACCCCTTAGTGAGCTATCATCCGGCATTCCTGACCCTAACAAAGACGATGACGGGGAAGAACTCGATGAAGAAACCCTATCAGAAGAACTTGAGATTATTCGCGCTTTGGTGAATGAAGGCGATGCGTACATCTTAAACAATCAATTTCAGACTCAGAAATTAGCTGATTCAACACATTCAACCCTGACCAAGCTTGAGGAACTGGTCAAAGACCTATGAGCTGGTCATCAGATCTTAAAGACTTCATTCAAAAATTACTACGTTTACAAGGCCGCGTAGAGAAGAACTCAGAGGATATTACGAGCATCCGTGAGGACTTGGACAGGCTAGCGCAGATTCTGAACCAAGTGGCACGTACCGTCAGGGATAACGAGGCAAAAATTAGCGAAAATGAGGTCCGAGCTGAATCTAGACACAACGAAGCCAAGCTTGAGCGCGAGAACTTAGTATTACGCCTTGAAAATGAGTTATTGAGGCTTGAGAATCGTTTGCATACAGCAGCTCCAACAACCCTAGAATCTCAGTCTTCGACCCAGCGACAGCTTCCTCAGAACAACCGCAAACCCGACGCTTGAAGCCGCCACCTTCACTGATCTACAGATCCTGGTTGGGTGTACCCTGTCAGAATCTCTAACTCCAAATCTGCTATTGACTTTGAACTGGTGTTTTCAGCCGAGCGTCACTTGAGGTTGCTGTGCCTGTCCAAGTGCTCAATCTTAAAGATTCACGAAATTCAGCACATTTAGGGACGGCCTCCGATAGAACCATAGGAAGATAGTCTCAAAGCACACAGGATTTACGTTAGGGCCATGTCACAACCCACTATTGAATCAATTCTTCAAGAACAGCGGCTGTTTCAGCCACCCGCAGATTTTTCCCAGGCCGCCCACGTTAAAAGCCTGGAACAATACGAGCAGCTTTACGCTAAGGCAGAGGCTGACCCTGCGGCGTTCTGGGCAGAACTTGCTGAGCAAGAGCTGGACTGGTTTGAGAAATGGGATCAGGTTCTAGACTGGCAGCCCCCCTTTGCCAAGTGGTTTGTAGGCGGCAAGATGAATATCACCTACAACTGCCTAGACCGTCACCTTAAAACCTGGAGACGTAATAAAGCTGCGCTGATCTGGGAAGGAGAACCCGGTGACTCCCGGACCTATACCTATGCCCAACTCCATCGAGAGGTTTGTCAGACTGCCAATGTCCTCAAAGATTTAGGCGTCACTAAGGGGGACCGAGTCGGAATCTATATGCCAATGGTGCCGGAAGCTGCGATCGCAATGTTAGCCTGTGCCCGTATCGGTGCTCCCCACACCGTTATTTTCGGAGGATTCAGCGCCGAAGCTCTTAAAGATCGTCTCAAAGATGCCGAAGCTAAGCTCGTGATTACCGCAGACGGCGGCTTCCGCAAAGATAAAACGATTTCCCTCAAGCCTGCGGTGGACAAAGCGCTGGAGAACAATAGTGTGCCTTCGGTTGAGAACGTCTTAGTTGTACAACGGACAAAAGAAGACGTCACCATGCAGGCGGGCCGCGATCACTGGTGGCATGACCTGCAGCCCAAAGCCTCCGGTGACTGCCCTCCCGAACCGATGGACAGTGAAGATATGCTGTTTATCTTGTATACCAGCGGCACCACCGGTAAGCCCAAGGGCGTTGTGCATACGACGGCAGGCTATAACCTTTATACCCACGTGACCCTCAAATGGGCCTTTGATTTGCAGGACACTGACGTTTATTGGTGCACCGCTGACGTCGGCTGGATTACCGGGCACAGCTACATCGTCTACGGCCCCCTCTCTAACGGAGCCACCAGCCTCATGTACGAAGGTGTCCCGCGTCCTTCAAACCCTGGCTGCTTCTGGGATGTGGTTGAGAAATACGGCGTCAATATTTTCTATACGGCCCCGACGGCCATTCGCGCTTTCATTAAACTAGGCGATCAGCATCCCAACAGCCGTGATCTGTCCTCACTCCGTTTGTTGGGCAGCGTTGGTGAACCGATTAACCCTGAAGCTTGGATGTGGTACCACAAGGTAATTGGGGGTGAGCGCTGTCCGATTGTGGATACCTGGTGGCAAACCGAAACCGGTGGCTTTATGATCACGCCGCTACCGGGAGCCACGCCCACTAAGCCTGGGTCTGCGACCCGCCCTTTCCCCGGCATCCTTGCTGATGTGGTCGATCTTGAGGGCAACCCCGTTGCTGATGGTGAGGGTGGCTATCTGATTGTCAAGCATCCCTGGCCGAGTATGATGCGGACGGTATACGGCAATGATGAGCGCTTCCGTAAAACCTATTGGGAGCATATTCCGCCCAAAGACGGCAACTATATATACTTCGCGGGTGATGGTGTCCGTCGTGATGCCGACGGTTATTTCTGGATCATGGGCCGGGTAGATGACGTGATCAACGTCTCTGGGCACCGTTTAGGCACGATGGAGATTGAGTCTGCTCTAGTCTCTCACCCAGCCGTGGCGGAGGCTGCAGTGGTAGGTCGTAAGGATGATTTGAAAGGCGAGGATGTATTTGCTTTTGTGATGCTAGAGGGGACCCATAGCGCTAGTGATGACCTCAAAGCTGAGCTGAAGCAGCATGTGGTGGGGGAAATTGGTGCGATCGCACGTCCTGGCGAGATTCAATTCGCTGATGCTCTACCTAAAACCAGATCGGGTAAAATCATCCGTCGGTTCCTCCGCAACTTAGCCAGCGGCGAAGAACTGGTAGGTGATGCCTCCACCATGGAAGATCAAAGCGTCCTCGACAAGCTGCGGAGCGGAAACTAGCGGCCATAAGAATCCCCCAAGCTCATAGCTTGGGGGAACATAGGACAGAATGTTGGATAGCAACCTGATTTATGATTGCCGAATGTTTAAGAAACCGTAGGCTGAACCTGAGCTTGATTCTGAAGCAGCTCCACTAGCTCATCAATTCCTTTCTTAATGCGGCGAGTGACTGTGACGGGGCTAACGCCAATCCGCTTGGCCACTTCCTGGCGAGAGAGATGATGAAAGAAGACTGACTCAATCATCTCCCGTGTCTTATCTTCAAGCTGATTGAGGGCATGCTGTAGCTCAATGCGGTCTTCTTCATTGACCTGCAATATCTGATAGTGCGTATCGGTTAACGTATCACCGAGCGTCATGGCTGACTCAGACTGCTGATGGTGACTAGAAGAAACCCGAGCATTCAAGCTCAGCGGTGTGCGGTTAGAAGCGGCAAGCTTCACAGAGCGCCACTCGTTCATCGAGAGGTCTAAGGCATCCGCAATCTCTTGATCACTGGGCTGACGACCGAGTTCCATCACTAATGCTTGGCGGACTTTTGCGCCCTCACGGCTGAGCTGCTGCCAGCGACGGGGGACGCGGACGGTATTGGCGCGGTCTCGCAAGAAGTGAAGGATTTCACCGCGAATGTAGGGGACGGCAAAGGAACTGAAGGCATAGCCTTGAGTGGGGTCAAAACGCTCAATGGCGGTAATCAAACCCATGTAGCCGCACTGCTCTAAATCTTCATAAGGCTCAGCACATTGGTTGGCTAGACGGTGAGCGACTTTGCGGACCAGACCCATATTGAGGCGAACGAGTCGATTTCTGAGACGGACAGACGGTTCTTGCTGATAGGAGACCAGAAGCTCCATCGATTGAGATTGAAGAGTAGTTTGGTAAGCCATGTTGTTTTGCCGAATGTTGATAACGCCCTATGACAATTCATTATCGAGAAATGGCTTAAGCGGGACCATCGTTAAAACACTGGACTTTCTAAATCGGCTCTCTTTTAACTTCAGCGTTAACACGTACGTAAATACACACAGATAGGCTTTACAATTTGCACTTACTTACCCCAAACTCTCTGAGAGAAAAGGTTTCAGGATTAAAACAACGTTAAGCAGCAAGAGAACGCTTGGCTCGGATCGGGCATCTCTACCTTGTGATCGAGGCATTAAGAAGAGACATAAGGCAAAATATCAGTAGTAGAATTTAATGCGTTTATAAACAAAGAGGAAATCCGTGAGTAACACAAGTAATTTCCGTGAAGCCATACGCGAGGCCAAGCAGGGCGCTCTAGTCGGCCCTAACGTGATTAAAAACGCGCTTCCCTTTGTTGGGGGCGGGTTGGTTTTAACCGCCGTCGGTACCTGGGGTGGCCTAGGCGTCATTCAGACACGCCCCGATCTATTTATGGGAACCTTTTGGGTTGCCTTCATTGCTGAGATTGCCTTATTCTTCGTTGCTCAAAACGTTGCGGCCAAGGGAAATAACTCCACCGCGCTCCCGATGCTGGCAACCTATGGGCTACTCTCGGGCTACACCCTAGCCGGTATTGTCAGCCTAGCGCTTCGGACTCCCGGCGTAGGTCTGATGGGAATGGGGATTGCTGCTTTGTCCTGTGGTGCAACCTTCATCATGGCTCGTTCAGTAGGTTCTAATCTATCTGATGAAGATGGGTTCGCTCTGAGCAAGACGATTCGGCTCGGCGTCATCGCCCTTGTTGTCGTGATGGTTGCCCAGCTTCTCTGTGCTGCCTTCGGAGTCTATACACCTGGTTGGCTTGAGATTGCTATTTCCGGTATTGGTGTGGTTCTATTTGTTGGAGCTGCAGTGGTTGATTTTTACGTCCTGCCTCGTACCTATACAGACGAGCAGTACCTACCGGCTGCAATGTCTATGTACCTTACGTACATCAACCTGTTTATCTTTATCCTGCGCCTGTTAATTGCCATTAATGGTCGTGACTAGTGCTTAAGCCATAGTGACTTAAAGAAATCGGTGGAGTGGCGCAATGCTGCTCCACCGATTTTTTGTGCTTATATTTTCCCTGAAAAAATTGATATATGTTGATTAGTGGGAGGCTCAGGTCTCAAAATGTACGATTTGCTACAAGTTCTGACCAAAAGACAGTGATAGAAACAGTTGTATACGATAATGAAAAGCTGTACTGAACTGGAGATAGCAATTGAAAAAGGTTGAAGCTATTATTCGTCCCTTTAAGCTGGATGAAGTGAAAATCGCTCTAGTCAATGCGGGCGTGGTCGGTATGACGGTTTCTGAAGTGCGAGGTTTCGGTCGCCAAAAGGGCCAGACAGAGCGCTACCGAGGCTCAGAATATACCGTTGAGTTTTTGCAGAAGCTCAAGATTGAAATTGTTGTAGAAGATGATCAGGCCGATGTGGTCGTCGATAAAATTGTCGGAGCTGCTCGCACAGGTGAGATTGGTGATGGCAAAATCTTTATCAGTCCAGTGGAACAGACCGTCCGTATCCGTACTGGCGAGAAAGATTTCGAAGCGGTTTAGGGTCTGCGAGATGCAGGCCAACGGCTGAAATGACTGCAGTTGTCACCGGATCGACGCAACTACTGGGGGTGATTGGTTGCCCCATTGAGCATTCACTCTCCCCAGTTATGCACAATGCTGCTCTGGCGGCATTGGCAGACACTAGTCTGCCTTATATCTATGTGCCGATGCATATAGAGCCAACTGACTTGAAGCAGGCGATTCAGGGGTTAGCCTGCGTGGGCTGTCGAGGGTTCAACATTACGATTCCCCATAAGCAAGCGATTATCCCTTTGCTGTGTGATGTTTCTGCGACCGCAAAGGCTGTAGGGGCGGTGAATACAGTCTGGCGCACAGAACAAGGCTGGGCTGGAACCAACACTGACGTTCAAGGATTTCTATCTCCTTTGTTGTCGCTTTCTCGCGATTGGTCCCAGAGTGCTGTAACGGTCTTAGGGAGCGGGGGAGCTGCGAGGGCCGTCATTGCAGCCTGTCACCAGCTCAACTGCGCTCATATTCACGTCTGCGGCAGGAATGCTGCAAAGCTAGAACAGCTCCAAGCCGATTTTGCTCATGCCTCCGTTGCCATCCACACCCATCTCTGGGACTCCCTGTCAGGTTTGATGCCTGAGACGACACTGCTTGTCAATACAACGCCGGTGGGAATGCATCCACAGCGCCATCAGTCGCCGCTGACGATGGACCAGCTAAAGCAGCTTTCAGGAGATGCGATCGCATATGACCTGATCTATACACCGAACCCAACTCAGTTCCTTCAGGATGCTGAGGCTTTAGGCTGTCACACCATTAGTGGCTTAGAAATGCTAGTACAGCAGGGCGCTGCAGCTCTAGAAATTTGGTTGGGACAACCGGCACCGATTGATGTAATGCGTGAGACTTTACAAGCGCAACTCCCTTAATCGGAGGCTGATAACGCAAGGCTGTTTTCAGCTTAGTGCCAAGCTCTAAGACAAACTTAAACGTCGAAATGCAAAGCTTCATGCATTCCTAGTAGCAGGGTGCCTTAAATTTAGGGCAGTTCAACAAATGCGACTGCTCTTCTTAGAAGTTTTGTCGATGACGAATAAGGTTGAGAAATTCTTCCCGCGTTTTTTGATCGTCCTTGAAAACGCCCAGCATTGAGCTAGTGACCGTCCAGGAACCAGGCTTCTGGACGCCGCGCATCACCATACACATATGGCTGGCTTCCATAACAACGGCCACACCCTGAGGTTCTAAGACCATCTGTACGGCTTCAGCGATTTGGCGCGTGAGGCGCTCCTGCACCTGAAGACGACGGGAGTACATCTCTACAACGCGAGCCAACTTGCTCAAACCAATGACTTTCTGGTTAGGAATATAAGCCACATGTGCTTTGCCAATGAACGGCAGCATATGATGCTCACAGAGGCTGAAGGCATCAATGTCACGCACTAAAACCATTTCGTCATGGCCTTCATCGAAAATCGCGCCATTGACGAGCTGTTCAAGGGATTGATTGTAGCCACTGGTGAGAAACTGCATCGCCTTTGAGACCCGCTTAGGGGTCTTAAGGAGACCTTCTCTCTCTGGATCTTCTCCAACGCCCCTGAGAATCGTATCAACAGCCTGTCTCATCTCTTCATCAGATACGTCTGTATGTCCATTCTCTTTAACCTTTTGTGAGAGGCTGCGGTCTGGGCGGGGGGTGACCGATGATGAGTTACCATTCTCAGATTGAGTTGGACTGTTGGAGAACTCGGAAGAAGCAGTCGTCATAATGAATCCAGTAACAATAGATAAAAAATACAGTTTCGCTGCCGAGAAGATCTAGAACTAGAACGTCCCTACATTAGGCATGAGGACCAGCTCTTCAATGACAGCGTGTTGTGGCAATTGGACGGCGCTGACAATCGCTTGAGCAACATCCTCTGAGGACAGCATGGCCGAGCGCTCAAAATCAGCGTCAACGTCAGGACTATCCCATAAAGATGTATTCACGGCTCCCGGACAAATAGCCATTACCCGAATCCCATGGGACCGTTCCTCAAGAGCCAATGTCTTTGTTAAGGCCATTAGCCCAAACTTACTGGTGCAGTAGGCTCCCCACTGACTAAAGACTTGACGCCCTCCAATAGAAACCACATTAACGATGCTTCCTCTACCCTTGGCTCTCATGCTAGGTAGCACTGCCTGAATACACTGCAATGGACTGGTTAGATTAAGGTCCAAAACCGATTGCCATTCAGATAACGGTGTCTCAGATAGCTCTGCAGTGTAGCCTATGCCGGCATTGTTGACCAAGACATCAACAGCACCAACCTCTGTGATTTTCTCGGCAACCTGTTCAATACAGGCCAGATCAATACAGTAGGCTTTTGCTTCTACTCCCAGAGACTGTGCTTCTTGCGCCAAGGTGGTGAGGGCATCGTTGGAGCGGCTCACTAAAGCAAGGTTTGCACCGGTCTTGGCAAAGGCAAGGGCTGTCGCACGGCCAATACCGCTGCTTGCCCCTGTTATGAGGACGCGCTGTTGATTTTGGGAGGTCATTTATCGTTTAAAGATTTTAGGTTGGGGATGATAGCATCCGCGAGCGTAGGAGAGAGTTGCTGACGGGGGGCTGGGCGGTGTACCTCGGATGAGTGACAAATAGGCACAGATCCATCGCTCAAACCCATTAGCTGCCATATCTGCTAAAGCTTTCACTGAAAGGCACTTGCTTTGTAAACAAATATGTCATTTATGCATTTTACCACCGCATTTAGATCTATGCAGAGGCACTCTAGGCCGCAATTTGTGTGAAGATCCCCATTCGACGGAATTTATCGTACCTCAAATCGCGCCGTTCCTGGCCCGAGAGCCGCCATAGCTCATCAAGAGTTGAAAGGAGTGATTGCTTGAGGGTTTGGGCTGCTTCTATGGGGTTGCTGTGGGCTCCTCCCATAGGTTCGGGCAAGATTTGATCCATCAGACCCAAGCTGAGTAGGTCCTTTGCGGTGATTTTGAGGGCGTCTGCTGCCTTTGGGCCTTTCTGGGCATCGCGCCAAAGAATGGCCGCACAGGCTTCTGGTGGGGCAACGCTATAAATAGAGTGCTCAAACATAGCTAGGCGGTCTCCGACCCCAATCCCTAAGGCTCCACCAGAGCCACCTTCTCCGATCACGGTACAGATGATTGGCACATCAAATTGAAACATTTCTCGCAGATTGCGGGCGATCGCCTCGCCTTGCCCATATTGTTCGGCCTCAAGTCCCGCCCAGGCTGCTGGAGTGTCAATGAAGGTCAGAATGGGTAGATTAAATCGGTTGGCATGATCCATGAGGCGAAGGGCTTTGCGGTACCCTCCCGGAGAAGCCATGCCGAAGTTCCGAGCGACGTTATCCTTGGTGTCTCTGCCTTTTTGGTGGCCTACAATCAGAACGGGTTGACCGGCGAGCTTGCCGACACCGCCGACGACTGCGGGGTCATCTGTACCCTGGCGATCGCCGTGCAGTTCTATCCATTCGTCGGTAATCGCCTGAATGTAGTCTAGGGTGCTGGGACGGCGAGGATGACGCGCGAGCTGCAGCTCTTGCATGGGTGTCAAGCTGCTAAATATTTCCTGCCGGAGCTGGGTGGCACGGGCTTCTAGCTGCTGGATTTGCTCAGAAACATCGACATCGTTGTTTTCGGCAAGGGTTCGAATCTGTTCAATTCGGGATTCGAGCTCAGCTAAAGGCTTCTCAAAATCCAGTAGCTGCAGTTTACGCTTTGAATCAGTCATCGGCCTAGGGGTTCACGAACAAAAAGTACCGGGCCTTGGGCAAATAAACCCCAAACAACCGGCGCTCAAGAAAGCCTCACTTTCTGTTAGGTAGTATACGCTACTGCCTTTTAAATAAGGGCGAACGAGGGGAATCGAACCCCCGAATGGTGGAACCACAATCCACTGCCTTAACCACTTGGCTACGCTCGCCATAGCGTATATGACTATAGCATTTGCAGTGAATTATGATCCATTGACTTTGATTGTGTTGTTCAGTGCCACAACTTTAGGCGCAGCAACAGAGGAAATTGAGATATTCGTGATTTTTCTTGAAAAGTATTTCCCTCAAGGGTTTGAGCGTTTTCATAATCATCCAAGATGAGCATGCTTTTGGATTTAAGACTGAAGCTGCATCAGGGAGATATTGGGCTTGAGAAACTACTTTGCCACGGTGGTGATGAATTGCCACCCCTGATATGCGGCACTATCTTTCAAGATCCGCTGATAGATTTGGCTGCAGTGGTTACTACTCTGAAGCGGTAGTTCACCGTTCTTGACCACTAGATCAAAATCAGTCGCTTCTTTCTTAGAGCGGGTTTGGTCAACGAGAACTTCCACGGTCACTAGATGCTCGAAAGGAACTTGGCCCGGTTTCTCTCGAGCCAGAACGCAGTTTCCTTGGGAGAACAGAATTTCAAGATTGCAGCCTCTGAGCATATCGGTCAGGTTCTGGTAGAGATTCTCAAGGGCTACAGCAACCGTTAAGCAACAAGTGTATCGAGCCATGATTGAACGAAAGATAGGACGGCAGAGAGTCTAGGGGAAAATGGGTAGATATGATTTATTCACTCATTTCGACCTAGGTTGCACTCTAAGCTGCCCGCTAGCGTTGAGGATCTGACATCTCGGTTTTTCTATTTACATAACTTAATTGAAGCTTAGGATGGCACAATGTTGGCTTGCACAATGCCCTTCTGCTCCAGAGCTGCAGCGGCATTGAAAATTGTCGCTTCGTCGTGGGGGCGGGCAATAAGCTGAATGCCGACTGGTCGTTCTCCTGGCAAATAAACTGGAACGGAAAGGACGGGCAAGCCAATGAACGAGAGGGGTTGAGTGTAAAATCCCAGGTGTGGACGGATGAGGACTACTTTACCCTCTAGCTCCATTGTGGTTTGGTCAATTCGTGGTGCAGGGCACGGTGTGGTGGGCGCTAAAATCAGGTCTACTGTGCTGAAGATTTCTCTGACTTGATCTCGGTACCAACGGCGAAATCTCTGGGCCTGAATATACCAACTGCTGGGAATCATTGCGCCTGCGAGGAAGCGATCGCAAGTTGCCGGATCAAAATTCTGTAGACGAGTCTGTAACCGGGCCAAATGAAGCTGACTCCCCTCGCTAGCGGTAATCAAGTACGCCGCAGCACGAGCGCGCGCCGATTCTGGCAGAGTTACGGTCTCTATCGCACCTATGGCCGTGGCAACCTTCTCTAGGGCTTGGGCAACTGTGGTTGTCATGCCGTGGGCAAAATGGTCGGTTGCGATCGCAACTTTCATCCCTTCTATGTCTCCTGACAAATTGGGAGAGATGGCAGGACGGTGTGTGCAGATCGGATCTCTGTGATCTGGGCCTTGTAGCACCTCAAATGTGGTTGCTATATCCTGTACGGTTTGCGCGAAGGGACCAATATGATCCAGGCTGCTGGAAAATAGAAAAGCCCCTGCCCGCGAGAGACGTCCATAGGTGGGCTTAAAACCATAGACCCCGCACAAAGAGGCCGGCACCCGAATGGAGCCGTTCGTATCTGACCCCAGCGCTAGAGGGACTAACCCTGCAGCTACTGATGCCGCAGACCCGCCGGATGATCCGCCGGAAATTCGAGACGGAGCGTGGGGGTTGGGCGTCACCCCATAGTGGTGATTGATAGTGACAAAGCCGTAGGCATACTCATCCATGTTGAGTGCCCCGATCAGAATCGCCCCTGCTGCTTTGAGACGCGCAATGGCGGTGGCATCCTGCTTTGCTGGAGGGTGATCCTGATTGATTTTTGAACCGGCTAGCGTGACCGTTCCGGCAATATCAAAGAGATTTTTGACCGCGAAGGGAACGCCCGCTAAGGGGCCAACGGTTTCACCTGCGGCA
Organism: Acaryochloris thomasi RCC1774; assembly: GCF_003231495.1. Classification (NCBI taxonomy): domain Bacteria; kingdom Bacillati; phylum Cyanobacteriota; class Cyanophyceae; order Acaryochloridales; family Acaryochloridaceae; genus Acaryochloris; species Acaryochloris thomasi. The sequence goes on along the minus strand of NZ_PQWO01000019.1, from coordinate 31,444 downwards.
ATCTTGCGGTCAATCTCGGCTGACGCTTCCAATGCCGATGAGTTCAAGACGGTTGTAAAGCAGTTCCGGTGCTCATCCTGCTGCGAGATGCGCGTTAGGGTGGCCTGCACGATAGTTTGGGCTGTCGTCTCCCCCTGATGAATTTTCTGAACGATCTCGGCTGCCGTGTGCATTATGGCTCGAAGGTGGGGGCCGCTTCTAGAGTGTCAGGTAATGGAAAATCCAGCACTGGTTGGGCGATAGTTTGGATGCTTTCGAAGTTTTCGACTACGCTTCCCATCTGTTCAGGAGGAATAGAAAGGCCCAGCAGTTTTGCGGTCTGAGTGACGTAAGCTTTGACTTCGAAGGTGGCTGAAGAGTTTGTTGGATGACTTGAGGTTTCTGGCATACGGTGGTGTCTAGAGAGGTAAGATATTTTTCTGACAATGGGGCAAGTGTTTGCGATCGCAACAAAGCAACCTAGACGGCTAAAAATTCTTGGATAACTTCGTTGCTGAGTTCATCTGTGGGACCAGAGGCGACAATGCCGCCTTTTTGCATGGCGTAGTACCAATCTGCCTGCCGGACGAAATGAAGGTGCTGCTCCACTAGGAGTACAGAAATACCGGTGGTTTCGATAATCTGTCGCACTGCGGCTTCGATCTCTAAAATAATCGAGGGTTGAATGCCTTCGGTGGGTTCATCTAGGACTAAAAGCCTGGGTTCACCGACCAAGGCACGTGCGATCGCAAGCTGCTGCTGCTGCCCTCCGCTTAAATCTCCTCCCATCCGCTCTAGCATGGTGTTCAAAACCGGGAAAAGCTCGAAGACCAGATCAGGGATTTTGGCCTTGCCTCTTTTGTTGGGGCGTGCCTCTAGGCCCAGAATCAGATTTTCTTTTACCGTCAACCCAGGGATAATCTCCCGTCCTTGAGGAACATAGCCAACGCCCATTCTGGCCCGCTGGTCTGGGGTCTTCCGGGTCATAGGATTCCCGTCCATTGTTAGAGTGCCGGTTCTGGGTTTAAGTAAGCCGAGAATATTTTTGAGCAGCGTGGTTTTGCCGACGCCATTGCGTCCGATTAGGCAAACCATTTTCCCCGGCGCAACGGTCATGTCAATCCCTCGCAGAATGTGACTTTCACCGTAATAAAAGTTGAGGCCAGAAATGCCGAGCATCGGTGGGGTCTCTAGGTCATTAGGCATTTGCATGGCGTGTTCAGCTTTAGGAGAGGTACTATTCATCATTCATCCATTGAAGGTGCTTCGCCCAGGTAAACCTCAATGACGCGGGGATCGTTTTGAACGTCGCTCATCTTGCCTTCGCACAGCACGCTACCCTGATGGAGAACCGTGACCTGCTGGCGGGCAATCTGGCGCACAAACTCCATATCATGCTCAATCACAATAATGGAATGGCTCTCAGCTAAGTCAAGCAGCAAGTTCCCGACATTCTCTGTCTCTTCATCTGTGAGGCCTGCCACGGGTTCATCAACGAGCAGTAAGTCCGGAGATTGGGCAACCAGCATCCCAATTTCTAGCCGCTGCTTTTCGCCGTGGGAGAGCAGTTCTGCTGAGATATCGGCTTTGGCCGTCAAGCCAATGGTTTCTAGCAGTCCCCCAATCGTTTGCCGCTCACCAGCGGGCTTTTTGTTGAGCAAGGTCGAAAATACACCCTTATATCGATTGCCCGCTAAGCTAAGGTTCTCTCGCGGCGTCAGTTTCAGGAAGATACGCGGCGTTTGAAATTTACGGCCAATACCCATGCGACAGATCTGATGTTCAGAGCGTGCCTTGAGGTTTTTACCTTTGAAACGGGCGGAGCCGATGGTGGGCTGTACCTTACCCGTAATCACATCCAAAAAGGTGGTCTTGCCCGCGCCATTGGGTCCAATAATGACGCGCAACTCTCCTGGATCCATGCTGAAGTTGAGCTGATTTAAGGCTTTGAAGCCATCAAAGCTAACGGTCAGATCTTCAATTTCTAAGATTTTGGCGCTCATATTCTACCTCTGGATCTTCTGACAAGCTGGGGTAAGTTAAGAGCCGACGACGGCCTAGACGAGATCGCACCTGTTCCACACCCGTTGTCCGTATCCAACCCACAAACCCATCAGGCAAAACCGTCACCACCGTCAAAAACAATCCGCCCAAGAAAAATAGCCACACCTGCGGGAACTGCTCGCTCAGAATACTTTTAGAAAAGTTGACTAGAATTGCGCCCAAAACAGCACCGACCAAGCTGGCCCGCCCCCCCACGGCGACCCAAATCACCATCTCAATAGAGAAGGCAATGTCCATGGTTTTCGGCGAAATGCCGCCGGATTGGGCTGCATAGAGAGCACCGGCGATCCCTGCTAGTCCCGCCGACACTGCAAAGACAAGCACCTTGAAGCCGGTCGGGTCATAGCCTGAAAATCGAACCCGGCTTTCGTCATCTCGAATGGCAATCAGTAGGCGACCTAAGCGACCACTGGTGAGCCAGCGGCTCAAACAATAGGCTAAGATCAAGAACACCACACTCAGGATGTACAGAACTCTTTGTACATCGTCTGACCCTACGTACATATCGAAGATCTTGGTCGTGTCTGTCTTTAGACCGTTAGTGCCATTGATCAGCTTTTGCTGACTATTGAAGAAGTTGAAGAAAACGATCAGGGCGGCCTGGGTCAAGATTGAAAAGTAAACCCCCCGGATCCGATTTCGGAACACCAGATAGCCCAACAATGTGGCAATTAGCATTGGCACGAAAACGGTGGCCGCCAATGCAAATGGAAATGAATAAAACGGCTTCCAGAACCAAGGCAGTTCAGTGACGCCGTAGAGGGTAAAAAACTCAGGCAGTTCTCCCTCTGGGAGCTGCAGCTTCAGGTACATGGCTAGGGCATAGCCGCCGAGCGTGAAAAATAAACCATGTCCTAAGCTTAAGATGCCGGTGTAGCCCCAGATCAGGTCAATGCCGAGGGCGACGATCGCAAGTGCCAGAAATCGTCCCAGCATGTTGACGCGAAACTCTTGGCCCACTGCAGTAAGGATGGCAGGGGCAGCGAATAGGATTAGAAGTGCGATCGCAACGACCAATCCTGCCTCAAACAGACGCGGCCTTTGTTGAATTTTCTGATTAATGGCCCTAAGCATCCACCGTCCGTCCTTTCTGCGGGAACATCCCTGCAGGCTTGAACTGCAGGAAGCTGATAATTAAAGCAAACACCATCACCTTGGCCATACTGGCATTGGCAAAAAAGGCAAAAAAGTCAGACAGAAATGGAACGGATGCAACCAAAGGACCAAGGGCGTTAGTTCCGATCACGTAGTTGGCGATCCCGATCGCTAGCGCGGCCACAATGCTGCCCACCAACTTACCCACACCGCCAACAACGACCACCATAAAGGTGTCAACAATGTAGTTCTGCCCTGTATTTGGGCCAACCGATCCGAGGAAGCTGACTGCGCAGCCTGCAATTCCGGCCAGCCCTGAACCGATGGCAAAAGTCAATGCATCCACCGTTTGCGTGGGAATGCCCAAACAGGCACTCATCTCACGATTTTGCGTCACCGCCCGAATTCGCAGCCCCCAGGCAGAGCGATGCAAGAAGGTGTAAACGCCCAGAATACAAACAATCGTTAGCCCCAGAATAAAGAGACGCGTGTAAGGGATCTGAGAAGTTCCCAATTTAAGCCCCCCTCGGAGCCATCCTGGAGCGGTTACATCAACGTTCTGGGCACCAAACCAGGGCTTTGTCACTGGCAGCTTGTAGACGTCTCCGATAAAGGTTGCCACATTCCAGGCAATGCCCGTTGAGAGGGGTAGCAAAATCACCAGTGCCCAGCTCCGAATGCGCTGAAAGTTGGGCCGTCGCGATAGAAACGACATCGCACCAAAAAACAAGATGCAGAACAGCGACAGGCCAATCACGAGCATCCAGCTAACGCTGCGGACAAACTGCTGCAAAATTAAGCTGACGCCCCAGGTTGCCAAGAGCGTCTCTAGCGGTCGCCCGTAAAGATAGCGAATGACGCCCCGTTCTAAAATCAGTCCCATAATCGCTGTGACGATGAAGGCGGCAACCAGAGCCACGATGATATAGAGGCCAAACCAGGGTGCGCCCAGTGGTTTAAAGAGATTCTGAACGACAAAGGTCGTGTAGGCACCCATCATCATCAGTTCCCCATGGGCCATGTTAATGACACCCATGAGGCCAAAGACAATCGCAAGGCCCAGCGCCGCTAAAAGCAGAACTGAGCCAATGCTGATGCCATCAAATAAGCCGTCGAGTAACGCGGTCAAGAAGGATACTCCTTATGAAAGCAGTCGTGAATGATGGCGTTTTGAGTTTAGAGGCTGGCTCTAAATTTTGAACTTTTCGCCCTTCGCCGGATCAGACCAGTCACAGGCAAATCCTTTGGTTTCAGCAACATACTGATTCCAAGCAATCGGTTCGACAGGGCCGTCTGTGGCGTTAACAATCTCAAACAGACCGTCTTCACCAATCTTGCCGATCCGCACAGTCTTGGAAATATGGTGGTTAGGGGCCACTTTCACTGGACCGTTAGGTGCTGCAAACTCCTGACCAATCGTTGCCGCCCGCACTTTTTCCAGATCGTCTGGACCGCCTGCCTGTTCGACGGCTTGCTTCCAAAGGTAAACCATGATGTAGGCCGCTTCCATCGGGTCATTGACCACACGGTCGTCGCCATACTCAGCCTTGAAAGCATCAACAAATTTCTTGCTTTCGGGGGTATCCACGGTTTGGAAATAGTTCCAGGCTGCATAGTGATCCTTGAGATACTCTACGCCAATTGCTTTCACCTCTTCTTCGGCAATACTGACCGACATCGTAGGGTACTTGTCTGGCCCCATTCCTTTACCCTGAATCTGTTTAAAGAAGGCTACGTTGGTGTCCCCATTCAAACTGTTGTAGATGATACCGCCGTCGGGTAAGGCTTGCTGAATTTTCGCCACTACAGGGGTTACATCCGTACTGCCCAGCTGGATGTACTCTTCACCCACAACAGTTCCGCCCTTGGCTTCGAGCTGAGCCTTGATAATGGTGTTTGCAGTTCGAGGAAAAACGTAGTCAGACCCGACCAAGAAGAAAGGCTTGTCTTTGTACTCTTCCAAAAGCCAATCGACGGAAGGCTCGATCTGTTGATTCGGTGCTGCTCCGGTATAGAAAATGTTCTTAGAACATTCTTGGCCTTCGTACTGGACGGGGTAGAAGAGCAGATGGTCTTTGGATTCAAATACAGGTAAGACAGCTTTACGACTGGCCGAAGTCCAGCAGCCAAACACGACTGCGACCTTGTCTTGGTCAATCAATTTCTTAGACTTCTCTGTGAAGACATCCCAGTCAGACTGACCATCCTCAATGACAGCTTCGATGGGGCGACCGAGAACGCCTCCAGCTTCGTTGATTTCTTTAATCGCCAGTTGTTCAGCATCAACGACACTCTTTTCGCTAATGGCCATGGTGCCACTGAGAGAGTGAAGAATTCCGACTTTTATAGGATCGCCAGCTGCTCCTTCGCCGCTGCCGCCCTCGGGACTGGAGGTACATGCCTTGAGCAAAACGCTGCCGGAAGCAACGGAACCCATGATCAGAAATTCTCGTCTGTTAAATCCTCTAGCCATAAAACCGACTTACTCCTCATTAGTAAATGCCATTTAGCAGTGAAACCGTAACTCAAGCCTGAACGCTAAGGTCATCTTTGCACTGCGTCTTAGACTAACTATTTGTGAAAATGCACAAGTAGTTAATGTTCCTTCTTAAAAACATCAGACTGCGGGGCTGCTGAGCTTTAGAAACAGTCTCCTTATGATTCCTTGAGATATTAGGGCTGAGAGTTGCCTAAGAATGTAATCCTTGTTACAAAAAAGACATGGGTATAGCAGAGTGGAAATAGAAACGGATTTCTAGAATACTTGTCAGGCCCAGCACTGCGAAGCTTCGTGCACAGGCTTTAATATCTTCTTAATTTCGTTGAGCAGTGCTTCATTGTCATCGCTAGGCTTCAGTAAAATCCCGATCCTAAGCGTTAGGGAAATAGAGTTTTGATGTCGGGGGACTTCTCATACAAGATTCAGATTCCCTTCATCTTGGAGGTTGTTTATCTCCGTGTATCTACCTCAAGTTGTCTGATGACGCGGCTTAAGCCGCCTGTGCCGAGCAACCCTAACCTCTACTCTAATTGCAATGAAATCATGACAATAGAGTTAGGTTTTGGATAGGCTCTGATGCCTCAAAGTGCTTCCACCGTTGCCTTTGGGTAAGATTCTGCAAAAGAAAAATCGATGGAGTGAGTTAATCATCTTTTGTAGTCTTCAATACAAAAGATGCCGGATAAATGCCTATAACTAGATATTGATATCTCATTTCGCTCTCATGCTGTTCTCAGAGAGGTGAGTGTGGTGCTGTTCTTGATATTCTGAGGACTTGCGATCTCATCTACTCTATCTAGTGACCTGCTTGGAGTTGATTTGAGAAGGTGGGATAATTACGAGCTGAATTGATACAAAGTATCAAGCAATCAGCCCGATTAACACGTTTCAGTGTCGTGAGGAGTAATTTCAAGTATGGCTAGACTTAATTTGGGGCGAATACTTTTCTCAGTTTCGCTGCTGCTACCTGTTTACTTAGCAGCGGCTGTTCCTGCTAACGCCGAAGATAAAGTTACGGACGCGTCGCAAGCGCAGGAAGTTCCCGCGCTGTCTCCGATAACCGCTGAGTCACTGTCAAATCCAGTAGAAGAGACTGCTCAAGCAAATGCTGAGATATCCAGTCTTTCTAGTGTTGAGCAGCCTTTCACCCTTGCCGATCAGTCCATTGGGCAAACCACCTCTGTCTCGGATTTAGTTGAATCAACAAAATCTGATTCAGTGGGGCAGGTGACCTCTGTCTCACAGCTTTCTGACGTGCAGCCGACAGATTGGGCTTTCCAAGCCCTGCAGTCTCTAGTGGAGCGCTACGGCTGTATTGCAGGGTATCCCAACGGAACCTTTAGGGGAAACCGGTCTGCCACTCGTTACGAAATGGCTGCGGCTCTCAATGCTTGTCTCGACCAGATTAGCGATCGCTTCGCTTCCAAAGCTGACTTAGATGCAGTTAAAGCGCTGCAGGATGAATTTGCGGCTGAATTAGCGACCCTCAGAGGTCGAGTTGATGGCCTAGAAGCTCGAGTGGATACAGTAGAAGCGCAACAGTTTTCTACAACCACCAAATTGAGTGCAACCGCAGTATTCTTGGGCCAATTTGGCGACTCTTCAAGCGCATTCGATATTTCTACTGACGGTAGAGATCCAGGTCTCGATCAGCTAGGCGATTCCCGTGCCAGTGCGATCGCTGCCGTCTACATGAGCTTTAATACGAGCTTCTCTGGAGACGATTTACTAGAGACAACTCTGTTCTTCGGTAATGGAGGAACGGATATTTTCACCGAGGCTTCCATTGGTGATACAACTTCAGCAAACGGCGTTGCTTCTCCGCTTACTGGTGATCGTCAGTTCCTGAACCCCAGTCAGAACTACTTTGCAGGTGTGGGTACTGAAGCTCTGCTCTATCGATTGGCCTACACTTTCAAACCGATTGAAGATTTGGCTGTCACGGTAGCCCCTTTGTTCTACCCCACAGATATTATTGATGGCAACAGCTTCACAAGTCCTTTCACGGGTTTCAGTACTTGGTTCTTTGTCAACAATCCTCTCATTACTCCCTTCGCCACTAACTTTACCGGTGGTGCTGGTGGTGGTTTTGACTTCAATCCTGGCGGTGGACCTCTTTCGTTTAGAGGTGCTTACACTGCGGTCAATGGATTCTCTGCAGTTCAAGTCGATAATGACGGCGGCCTATTTGGTGACCCTTATCAGGCAACAGCCGAAATTGAGTACGCAAACACTTTTGGCGCTATTGATGGTGCGATTCGTTTGCAGTATACAAACTCAGCCGTTAGCGAGATTGAGCAAGACGTCATTGGCGTTAATGCTGAGGCCAAGTTTGGCCGGTTTGGTATCTTCGGCCGCTATGGATTCTCCTTCGCCAATGCCAACGGCGAAACAACCCCAATTCCATTTGATACCGTTCAAAGAGGGGAGTTTGATGCCCAAACTTGGCAGGCAGGTATTGGCGTTGACGATCTCTTGATTCCTGGTTCTCAGTTGGCTGCTGCTGTGGGCATGCCGTTCATTAACAGCATTGATTCACCTGCTGCAGGTGTTAACGACGAAGAGCAGATAAACATCGAAATGTTTTATCGCTTCCCTGTTAATGACAACATTACGATTAGCCCGATTTTCTCGGCTATTCTTAACCCCAACAACAGCAGTGCTGAGTCAGACCTGTATCAAGGCTTGGTTCGGGTCGTGTTCTCTTTCTAGATTTTATTGTTCAATCTCCTCACTCATAGATTTGAACAATAATAGAGTGATGCTCAAGCCTTACTAACTTGAGCATCATTTTTTATCTTGATTGCCCCATACAGCCGCGATTCTAATTGCAATATTCTTCTGCTGCAAGCAGACCTGCAGAGTTTATCCCACTTTTGTAAATAACCTTCATCCCCCTGCTTCGTCTCCCAACTTGGGGAGAAGGGGGGCAAGATAAAGGACATAAAAGTCCCTCGCCCAGAATTGGGCAAGGGATTTAGGATAAGGGGCCATACAGGATTTTCAAAAAAGTGGGATTCACCCGACCTGTAAAAAATAGTCAGTTCTCTCTGCCTATTTTTACAGCTTAGCTTTTGACTTTTTCTTGTTGTTTTTCTTCTCCCGCTTAGCGGCAGCTTTTTCTGCTTTTTCTGCCGCTATCTTGGTCAATCGAGCCTGCTCTTGCTCCTGCTCTAGCTTTTCTAGATAGTAGTGATAGTCGCCGTGAAAGAGATGAAGTTCACCGTCCCGAATTTCGACAATCTTAGTGGCGACCTGAGAGATAAAGTAGCGGTCGTGGGATACGATTACTACGCTACCGTCATAGTCTTGCAGGGCAGACTCCAGCATCTCTTTGGCAGGGATATCGAGATGATTGGTGGGCTCATCTAGAATGAGCAGATTCACGGGCCGCAACAGCATCTTTGCGAGGGCTAAACGGGCCTTCTCGCCACCGCTAAGCGCCATGACTTTTTTGAAGACGGTCTCGCCACGAAATAGAAATTGACCCAGTAGCGTTCTAACAGCTTCGTTCTTCCAGTCAGGGACTGCGTCATGGATCGTTTCCATCACGGTTCTGTTGAGGTCTAGCGCTTCTGCCTGGTTCTGCTCAAAATATCCTGGAATGACGTTGTGTTCGCCGAACCGGATGCCGCCTTCATCTGGTGTCTCAGATCCAGTCAGCATGTGCAGCAGCGTTGATTTCCCGGAACCGTTGGGACCCAAAATAGCGATGCGATCGCCTCTTTCGATCAGTAAGTTCGCGCCTAGAAATAGAATATCTTCGCCGTAGCTTTTTACTAAATCTTCGATGATGATCACCTCTCGACCGCTGCGAGGAGAGGGTGGAAACTGAAATTTCAGCGTGCGGACATTGGCAATGGGGGCGTCAATGCGTTCTATCTTATCGAGCTGACGCTCTCGACTTTTTGCCTGGGTGCTGCGGGTTGCACTGGCCCGGAATCGTTCTACAAAGACCTCTTGCTTTTGGATGTCTTTCTGTTGATGTTCATAAGCACTTAACTGGGCCGCCTGGGCCTCGGCCTTTTGCGCTAAGTAAGCGGAATAGTTGCCTAAATAAGTAGTTGAGACGCCGCGCTCGGTTTCGACAATCTTGGTACACAGGCGATCCATGAATTCTCTGTCGTGGGAGACAATCACCATTGGGGTGGTTAATCCTTTCAGATAGGTTTCTAGCCACTCGATGGTCTCAAGATCAAGATGGTTGGTGGGTTCGTCCAGTAGCAAAATGTCTGGGCTTTGCAGAAGAATCTTTCCGAGACAGATCCGCATCTGCCAGCCGCCACTGAAGGCACTCACCAGACGATCGCCGTCTTCGTCAGAAAAACCCATCTCCGGCAGGATCTTTTCAATTCGAGTTTCGAGTCCGTAGCCGTCAAGGGCTTCAAACTGGCGCTGTAGTTTGTCTAGCTTGTTGATTAAAGCATCTAAGTCATCCAGTTCAGCCGATTCCATTTGCTGCTGAACTTCGGTCAGCTTGTGCTGTACCTGGCTTGCTTCACTAAAAACGGTCCAAAACTCTTCACGGACTGTATTGCTGGGCTGAACATTGAATTCTTGGTTGAGATAGGCAATGTGCAGGCTATTGGGTCGAATGACTTCGCCAGCGGTTGGCTCTAGCTCACCGGCAATGATCTTGAGCTGGGTCGATTTCCCGGCTCCGTTGACGCCCACGAGGCCGATGCGATCGCCAGGTTTCAGCTCCCAGTTGATATCTTTGAGAATTTCGCCAGTGGGATAAATTTTGCTGATGTGCTCTAGGCGTAGCATTCAGGACTCCGATGGGGGTGGGCAAGCGTCACGGAATCTCTGTTCATGTAAATCCGTGGACTGAAATAAAACTTAATTATAGTCTACTGACCTTCAAATTTCGGTGTGTTTTTGCGAATTTTCTGTCTGCATGAATACTCACAAAAAATCCGAAGTAGCCTGATGAGTTAGCTACTTCGGAGAATATGCTTTAAGTTTCTATTGGGTATAGAAGAAAGCTGTGTTCCGGCTTATTTGAAAGTTGCTCCCATGCCTGAGCTGGATGGGGCTGCACCAGAGCTACCAAATACACCGGCTTCTTTGACAAATCCGCTGTAGGCTTCCATGCCATGTTCGCTGATGTCGAGGCCGATTGATTCTTCTTCAGCCGTGACTCGAATGCCTATTGTGACTTTGAGCACGGTCCAGACAATGGCGCTGAAGACGACGGTGAAGGCTCCAATGGCTAGAATGCCAATGATTTGAGTGACGATGCTGCCGGTACCAAAGATGCCGACGGCTAAAGTGCCCCAAATACCGCAAACGAGGTGAACTGAAATTGCACCTACGGGGTCGTCAACCTTAAGGCTGTCAAAGATGGAAACCGAGAAGACGACAATGACGCCTGCAATCGCACCAATGATAACGGCAGATAAGTAGTTTACGTCTGCACAGCCAGCGGTAATGCCCACTAGGCCTGCCAAAACGCCATTGATAATCATTGATAGGTCAGGCTTGCCATCTTTTAACCAGGCGGTGAAGGTGGCTGTGACGGCTCCTGCTGCTGCTGCCAAGTTGGTGGTAACGGCAATATAAGGAACGTTCGCGGTGGCTGCTAACTCAGAACCAGGGTTGAAGCCAAACCAGCCGATCCAAAGAATGAGGCAACCCAGGGTCGCGAAACCCATATTGTGGCCAGGAATCGCGCTGGGTCGACCATCTTGGAATTTGCCGAGCCTGGGGCCTAAAATCACTGCACCCACTAAAGCGGCCCAGCCACCAACGGAGTGTACGACCGTTGAACCCGCAAAGTCAGAGAAACCCATTTCAGCTAACCAGCCACCATCCCAGACCCAGTGTCCGGTAATCGGGTAAGAAATTGCGACGAGCAGAACGCTGAAGATCATGAAGGCGCCAAATTTAATCCGCTCTGCGACTGCACCGGACACAATGGTGGCGGCGGTGGCGGCGAAGGCAACCTGAAAGAGAAAGGAAATGGCTTCGGGGACGGCGGCAGGGTAGGCATCGTTGCCGTATGCTGCGGGATCACCACTGAAGAAGAAGCCACTGGTACCGATAAATTGCGTTCCTTCGCCATACATGAGGCCGTAGCCAATTGCCCAGTAGGCCAGTGTTGCAAGCCCAAACACAATCAGGTTTTTCGCCAAAATGTTGACCGCATTTTTCTGGCGACAGAAACCGGCTTCTAGCATTCCGAAGCCGGCGTTCATGAAAATGACCAGGACGGAACAAAATAAAAGAAAAATTGAATCTAAAACGACTCTTAGTTCGTCTATATCCGCTGGAGCCTCGAAACCTTGAGCGACAGCAGCTGTATGCCAAGCGACTACAATAAGAGCCGATAAGGGAATACAGGCTAACCAGCGAGGTGAAAAAGAGCTAAATACATCCCTGATTGGCTCAGGAATTGAAATATTTGATCGTGAAGTCTGCATATCAATCCTGCTTTCTCTAGTGAGTCTCTACCAATCTGCACACATTAAGAATGCTCCCAATTCCTAACGGCTTGGGTAGACGAGAACTTAGCTTACACATGCTTGCAAGGTCAATTCTGGAGTGTAGTGTCTAACTTTTTCTTGACCGTTACTGTAGTGTGCGCTACTTTTTTGGCCTGAATAGTAAAATGCTCTGAAAATATCAAAGTAGCTGGAAATCTATCTGGGAGATGGTTTTAATCTGTTTGTTCTTGTCGCTGGCCTCAATAAAATCTCGCGGTAGAATAATTTAGGCTTGATGAGAACGGTAGGCTGGCTGTTTCTCACTCGGCTTGTGCTAAGAAGGCTTTGTGAGTTCTGGTGGAGTTTTAGAGATGCGATCTCATCTAGTGCACTCTAATTTCCCTGTCTCAGTCTAGACTGCGTCTTCTTCTTGAAAGAATCGCTGTTAAATCGAGACGCTGTTTGTCCTATTTATGCAAGTCCAGCGCCCAGCAAAATAGTACCGGCGACGAAAGTCGAAAGCATGCCGTAAAAAGCGTACTTCGCCGTACTTGAAACGCCCTGCTGCAGTTGCTCCTCTGATTTCAGAGAAACTATAAATCTCTGCTTCTTCTCGGTGGGTTTTTCAATGGCTAGGCAGGTGTTCTCATAACTGCCGGATGGTCCTTGAGCGTCCGTTACCTGTCCTAGGACCAGAACTTTTTGGTCCAATGGCAAAATAGATTCTCGATAGCGATAGCCCAAGGTGCGACGACCGGCTCTATCCCCTCCGATTGATAGCGAAAAGCCCCCAAAGGAGAGGGAGCTATTCATTGATGACTCTGCCCGAAACTCATCGAGAATTGAAACCGTTTCAATTGACGCATCGCTTGGATTGACCAGAATCTCGCCTGTACTGTCGCTCAGCATAAAAGGCGTGGATCGCTGATTCTGAGAGACGATTTCAGAGCTTCGTTCCGTTTCTTGTCTCGTTCGTCCTTCGTCATCGCGCTTGGTAACGGTTTCTTCGTACTCGCGCTCCACCGTCATTTTGTAGTAGACGCAGGGAACCTGCTTTAGTTCAGAGGTCAGAGGGCGAGCGCACTGGATATCGCCACGAACTTTGACATAGTCGCGCCAGCTCCCAGATCCGATTTCAGCCGCAATCTCTTGAGCTGTGCGCTGCAGATCGGCAATTGTGCCGTGACGCGCCTGTCGAATACTGGCTAACTTTTGCTTGGCATTGCGTTGGACAAAGAACAACACAACACTGACTACAAGCAAAATTCCGCCAACAATTGCCATTGTGTGCTCCACAGACTCTACTGCTTATAGGCTACCCATCTCCCTTCTTCGCAGTTCATGCTGAGCAAGAAGGCCTCTCATTGTGATGCTGCTGGAGAGAGCTTCAGGTAGTTGCTGACACTCTCTTCTAATCTGTTAACCCTCAGGTAAAGGGATTGCAGTATGATCGGGTTGCTGTCTAAATGCTTCAATTCATGCAGACCCTGTCACAGCCTGTTGCCAGTCCTCTCGAACACGTTGACACTACGATCCCGCGTCGAAAAACCCGAGCCGTGCCTGTGGGTAACATTACCATTGGCGGTGGACAGCCTGTCGTTGTGCAATCAATGATTAATGAAGACACCTTAGATATAGAAGGATCTGTCGCAGCGATTCGTCGCCTCCATGAGCTGGGCTGCGAGATTGTCCGGGTCACGGTGCCCAGTATGGGACACGCTAAGGCGCTAGCAGAAATTAGACAAAAGCTGATTGACACCTATCAAGCTGTGCCGTTGGTGGCAGATGTTCACCATAACGGTATGAAGATTGCCCTCGAAGTTGCCAAGCATGTCGATAAGGTGCGGATTAATCCGGGGCTATACGTCTTTGAAAAACCGAGAAGCGATCGCACTGAGTTTACGCAGGCTGAGTTTGACGATGTTGGTAACAAGATCCGCGAAACCCTAGAGCCGCTGGTGATTTCTCTGCGAGATCAAAATAAGGCGATGCGAATTGGCGTTAATCATGGCTCCCTAGCTGAGCGGATGCTGTTTACCTACGGCGACACTCCCGAAGGCATGGTGGAGTCGGCCCTTGAGTTTATTCGTATTTGTGAATCACTCGACTTTAGAAATCTCGTGATTTCCCTGAAAGCCTCCCGTGTCCCGGTGATGCTTGCCGCCTATCGCTTGATGGCAAAGCGCATGGATGCTGAAGGCATGGACTACCCTTTACATCTCGGCGTTACCGAAGCCGGTGATGGCGAATATGGTCGAATCAAGTCCACTGCAGGCATCGGCACATTATTAGCTGAAGGGATTGGAGACACGCTGCGGGTCTCGTTGACTGAAGCCCCGGAGAAAGAAATCCCGGTTTGCTACAGCATTCTGCAGGCATTGGGTCTCCGCAAGACGATGGTGGAATACGTTGCCTGTCCTTCCTGTGGGCGGACTCTATTTAATTTGGAAGAGGTATTACATAAAGTCCGTGAGGCGACCAATCATCTCACGGGGCTGGATATCGCCGTGATGGGCTGTATTGTTAACGGTCCAGGTGAAATGGCGGATGCGGACTATGGCTATGTGGGCAAGCAACCGGGCTATATCTCGCTCTATCGAGGTCGCGACGAAGTAAACAAAGTCCCTGAAGATCAGGGAGTCGCAGCCCTTATTGATCTGATTAAGTCAGATGACCGTTGGGTTGACCCTGAGTAAAGAGAGCTGAGTGCAAAGAAAAAGTCTGTGCTAATTCCCTTCTGAAGAGGATGGACATAGATTGCTCTGTTCATCCTTTAAGTTATGGGCGAGATAGTTGTGCGCCCACGTACACGCATAGTTCAGTTCATCTAAAGCTTTAATTTTTGACCAGTTCCAGAGATGTACGGTTTGGTCTTCCCCTGCGGAAATGATAGTTTGACCGTCTGGGCTAAAGGTGAGCGATCGCACTGCAGCATCGTGGGTTAAAGAACGCAGCAACGTTCCATCCGTGCGCCAAACCTTTACAGTACCGTCCATTGATGCAGAAGCTAATAGCTTTCCATCGGGATGGAAAGCAACGTCCCGGACGCTAGAATCGTGACCGATAAATGTTCTGACTAGGGTTCCGTCTAGCTGCCAGAGTTTGAGTGTATTGTCATTTGAGGCAGAGATAAGGTGAGGTGAGGTGGGACTAAAGGCTAAGCCGCGGACCGTATCAGTATGTCCCTTTAAGGTTGCCTTTAAGGAACCATCGCGGTGCCAGATTTTGGCCGTTGTATCTGCTGAGCCGGAGGCGAGTAAGTCATCTCTGTCGTTAAAGGTGACGGTGCGGAGCATCGCAGTATGGCCTTTGAGAACCTGAGTCGGTTGATTGGGGAATTGCCCCTGTTGATTCCGCTGCCAGAGTTTGACAGTTTTGTCGCTGGTTGCGATCGCAACCCTCTCTCCATCGGCGCTAAAGGCCACTCGCCACAGTGGTTTATCCACCTTCAATGTTTGCAAAAGAGTGCCGTTTAGATCCCAAAATTTCGCTAGGCCGTCCCGCGCAACCGTGACAAATTGCTTCCCATCGGGGGTAAAAGCAACCCCGTGAATAGGAGCTCTATGGGCTTTTGGACCCTTGATGTGGAGGTACGGCAAGGGTGAAAATTTCCCCTTTGGTCCCTGCTTCCACAGCAAAATGCCGCTGCCAGGACCCACTGTTGCCACGGATCGACCATCTGCACTCATTGCTAGGTTCGGAATGAAATCAGTATTGCCCACGAGTTGGGTCAGGAGCGGATTCTGAAGCTGCCAGAGCCGAACGGTGCCATCCTCTGAAGCTGAGGCAATTTGCCGCCCGTCTGGGGTGAAATCAATGCTCCATACCGATGCCCGGTGTCCCTCAAAGGTCTTCAGCAGTTCGCCGTGCGTTTGCCACACCTTGACGGTCTTGTCGCCTGCCACCGATGCAACCTGTTGACCATCAGGACTGAAGGTAACATCGCGGACCAGAGCCTGATGTCCCGTAAACGTTTTGTAGGAACGACCATCGATATGAATGAGTCGAACTGTTTTATCAATGCAGGCTGCAGCAATCAGTTGCCCATCTGGACTAACCGTGAGGCGATGAATTGGCCGGCCCACATGGGGGAGTGTTTTGTTGAGTTTGCCATCTCGTCCCCAAATCTGTAGTGGATGATTCTTTCCAGAGGTGACGAACCATTGGCTGTCTGGGCTAAAGCCCGCTGCTCCTTTCTTGGGAATGTCCTGAACTAGGGTTCCATCAACGCCCCATAATTTGATGCCTTGCTTGGAGGAACTAGAGGCAATCAAGGTGCCATCAGGACTGATTTGAACACCCGTGACTCCCTCCCTATGGCCAGAGAAGGTCCGAATAAGAGTGCCGTCTAACCGCCACATTTTGACGGTCCGATCGGCAGAAGCTGTGAGTATGTATTGCTGGTCTGGGCTGAAGGTAATGTCGTTAATCCTGGATGAGTGTCCGGTCCACGTCTTGACGACCGTTCCATCTTGTCTCCAAAGGTAGATCAAACCGTTGGATAGGCCACTGACAATGAATTGACCGTCAGGACTCGTCGAAACGGCTCTGGCTCCAGTGACGGTGGGCAAACGGTTTGCTTCTTCTAGGCCGTAAAGAGTCTGGCGAAGAACGGTTTGGCTCTGCTGCTGTAGTGGTTTGTCTTTTAGCAATTGCGCTTTACGCGTCGCTGAAATAGCCAGAGTTAAGGCCTCTAGTTGACGATGAGAGTCGAAGTTTCCTTCAGCGGAGGACATCAGTGCCTTAACTTCGCTGACCCTAGCCGTTTGGGCATGGCGACGGGCCTGCCGATTTTGCAGGAAGGTGGCTCCCCCCAAGCCCAATGCTCCTAAAAAAGCAAGGGTCAATAGGACTGAAAAGCGGCGCTGTTGTTTAACGACTCTCTTTTCCTGGATCAGTTGGGCTTCGATGGCTTTGACGCGATCGGCTTCGAGCGCTTGCTGAACTTGGTTGCGATCGCACTCCACTGAGTCTGCTAAAAACTGATAGTCCAGATCGCTCAGCCGTTTCCCCTGAGACCAAAGCTGAGCATCTTTGAGGGCCTGCCCGCGCAGCAGCCGAGATTCATCTGTTTTTGCTGACTCGACCCAGGTCGCTAGTAGTCTTGCATAGGGCCGTAGTTGGGCCAATTGATTCTCCACCCAGGTTAAATCAAAGACGGCTGCATAGATTTCATTTTTGACCTGGAGCTGCCCATAAGACCGAATGACTAAACCTGACAGCACTAATTCAACTTGATCACGACTGTCATCACTGGGAACAGTCTTGCCTTGACGAATCTGCTGATACAGTCCCAAACGACGCCCCACGGCTCCTTGGTCCATCAACACTCGATTGCGGATTGTTCGCAGATGTTCTGGCTCATCCTGCGATTCCCATTCTGAGATGATGTGTTGCTGAACGATTTGCTCGACCCAGTAGCTCTCTGTTCCTGGCGGGATGGATAAGCCACCGCTTACTGCATCTTGGCTAGACTGAATCACGAGCTGACAGAGCTTTTGCGTTAAGAATGGCTGTCCGTTGGTCCAGTGAAGGACGGCTTTGAGGATTTCAGAGTTGCTGCCCTTATAGAGCGGTAGGGTCTGAGCTAGGGTTTGAGACTGCTCTAGGGTAAAGCCGCTTAGGTGAATGGAGGTGCCGATATTGAAGGGGGTGCGGTTGCGATCGCAAATCAAATCCGAGGGCGTAGCCACCCCAAAAATCGCAAAATTAATCCGCTCATAGCTGGGATCAATCGCTCGCTGGTTATAGCAAAAGCGGATCAGGGCAAAAAAGTCATCGACCGAAAACGGCAGGCTCAGAATGCTGTCAATTTCATCAATGAAAATCACCAGGTTCTGATCAGGAAACTGAGGCAGCAGAACATCTCCAATGAAGCGACTGAAGCGCTGGAGTAGTGAAATATCTGCTTCTTCTTGCCACCAGCTTTGGAAATCAAAAACTTTGCGGAGCTTAAAACTGCGGCAGAGATCTTTAATGATGCCCTTGTACCACTGCAGCGGAGAGATATTTTCGCTCCCCAGATTCGTCATGTCGATCACGGCGCATCGGTAGCCCTGCTGCTGCAGCCGATGTCGGGTGTTCACCAACAGCGATGATTTGCCCATCTGGCGAGCATTAAGAACGTAGCAGAATGAATTCTGCCGTAGCGCTTCGTATAAATCTTCATCCGCCTGTCGTGCGATATAGCTGGGTGCGTTGGCCGTCAGGCTACCGCCAATTTGATAGCGCATGGCCTATCCTGAGGAGGAGTGAGTGTAGATGCGGTCTCGCCCTTCCTTTTTAGCTCGATAGAGTGCCTTATCTGCAGCCTGAATCAGCTTTTCAGGGCTACCCTCCGATCCAGGAACAACGCTGATAACGCCAATACTGACCGTCACAATGCCCGCCTCAAGGCTAGAGGTTTCGTGGGCAATCTCAAGCAATCCTAGCTGAATCCGAATTTCCTCGGCGAGTCTGGCTGAGGTTTGAGCATTTGTGAGGGGTAGAACCACGGCGAACTCTTCACCACCGTAGCGAGCGACCAAATCAGAAGAGCGTTTGGCACAGCGCTGGAGAACTTGAGCTACCTGCTGCAGGCACTGATCCCCTGCTGGATGGCCGTAGGTATCGTTGTATTGCTTGAAGTGATCAACATCTAGTAAAAGTAGACCCAGTGGAGCCTTGATCTCCGTCAGATTCTTCCACTGAGAATCAAGATAATCATCAAAAGAACGACGATTTGCAATCTGTGTGAGACCGTCTAGGTTCACTAATGCTCTGAGATGAATATTCTCTTGCTCAAGCTGCTCAAGCCGAATCCGCCACTCATCGACTGGACCTAACTTTTGCTGTGCAAAGTACAGGCGGTAAAGCTCACATGAAATGATGCATCGGTTCCCTCTCAGAAGTACAAGCCCTAGACGATTAAGCTTGTGGGCCAAGATTGTCTCAAGCTCCACGCTATCGATAGAAGTGACGACTTTTTTGAAAGCTTGCGCTAGAGCCGGCTGTTGCTGCAGCGTTTTTAGCAGCCCTCTCAGATGCTGATTATAAATCCCCCCCTGAGTAGGAGCCTCTTCCAACACCTTTGCTAAGGTCATATTTTGTTGGCTGATGTGGTACATTGCTAGCCTCACCAGATACGGATGGCCGCTAACCATCTCCATGAGCGGTCGAGCCAGATTTTGGTCCCAATCGAGTCCGTGGCGATGCGCCAAAGTCTGAATATCTTTTAAGGAGAACGGCGATAGCTGCAGCGGTAGCCCAACGTTAAACGGAGACTGATGCACCTGCAGAGGCACATAGACATCTGTGGCATGGAGGACAATCAGCCGTAATTTCTGAAATGCTTCAGCCTGTTTACCCTGTTCATGCCAGAACCGCAGCATGGGCAAAAATTCTTGCGCAATTTTAGGGTGCTCGAAGATCTGCTCGACATGACTGAGAGCCAAAACGATCTCACTCTCAATGGCTTCCAGTAAATACTCTTCAAAATAGAGCGTGCAGCTTAGCTTAGCCCCAATCTCTGGATCCCAGTACTGATCGAGACAGGCTGCTTGCTTCAACTGCCGTGCTACATTCGCACAAAACCAGCGGAGAAATTTATCTAAGCTTGTGTAAACGGATTGCTCTGCCGTCTGAAAGTTGACCCTGACCGTCTGGTAATCCTGAACCTTGGCATAGGCCATTAATCGCAATAGAAGCGAGCGTTTCCCCATTCCTTGAGGAGCCTGGATGCGGATCAAACTACCGGGTTGGTCAAGCTCTTGATAGGCTAGCTGCTCAATATTAGAACGCTTGATATAAAGCGATGAACTGAGTGGAACGGCCCCTCCGGGGAACTCAATCTTTGGTAACCGCCCTCCAGAGAAAGATTGTCTCGCCCTATCCATCGCAGAAAGGTCCATACCTAAGTTCTTAAATTGCTCGGGCGGCTGACATCTTGAATAAGCTTTAGTAATCGCCTGTTCCATTACGTCTGTGATGGCTCTCTGATAGCTAGACAACTAGAGGAAACGTTCAGGGTGAGTACGGTTGACAGTTGCCCCTAGTATTCCCAACTTCGCTAAGGAACTCAATTTATCTCCACGTCATTGGCTAGTGAGGGGGATGATGCCGATGCGGGGAACCGTGAGGTGGCGAAAACGGATGATGATGCCCAGAAGGCGGAAAGGGCGGTCGCCGCCCGCCTGCTGATGGCCGATGATTCTGATCTAAGCGTTGTTGGGGCTGTTGCTTTATGTGGGCCGCAGGACGTGACTTTGGACGGGATGGAAACTGTCTCAGTCCAGCAGATTTTTGATGTCTAAAGCTGATATCAGGAGTGCCGCGAAAACAACGGGGAATGAAAGGAAACGTCGTCGTGATGAAGTAGTGATAGATCCCCTGTGGATACTCAGGGGTTTTTCCCTGACGTCCATTACACTGATCGAGATTGCCTAGCCCAGCTATAAATTCGTGGTCCTGAACAAAGGTGCCATCATAGCGTCCTCCTGGGCCACTGGGGCGTTGTCCTTGCTTAACTCGGTAGCTTGAGACTGCTGCAGTGTTTCCAGATGAAGCGTAGATAGGAAAGCCATCTGCAGCATACCCGATGAAGATGATGGGCTGATCGCGACCTTGCTGCTGGATAAGACCTAGCGGCAAGCCGTGGTAATGATAAGCACCCGTTGGCTGAACGTGAGCATGGCTTTGATCAATCCCAAGATTAATGCGGCCTGATAGGGCTTCATAGCGCCATTCTGCTTTATTCTGTGCACTAAAAGCATGGCTGGGTCCCTGAGATGTCCAAACCTCTGCTGTTCCTGGATCCAAAGGAATACCATTGAGTGCGACACCAAACAGGCTCCCACGCAGTGCCGTTATTTGGGTTGCTAATTTGGGGGTTGTCGGTACTCGAAATCGATAGGTTTGCGGCGAGATGCTATTGGGATTGCCAGGATTGGGAAATGAACCATGGGTATGATCTGGAATGCCGTTAGCGTATATGTAGCGGCTGTCCCCTTCCAGTTGGATTCTGACCTGATTCGTATTGACAGAAGCCTGACTCAGTTTTTGCGTTGAATACTTGTGATTGTGAGAAGTTGTGTCACCGTAGGTTTCTCCGCTAGTGGAAAAAGTAAGAATAACCGACAGCAGTAATCGACCCGATTGCCGACCGATGCTCACGAGACACTCCTGGCTAACGTGCATAGGGATTTTCTTCTCTTGGGGGTGCTTTTAGAGTGCCCCCAAGAGAAGAAAAACTTCGAGATGTTTCTGTCTTTTCTGCTGCTCTAAACTATATAGAAGACTCAACTGACCTGTTCACAAGAAGTAGGCTTTCAATCCAGACAGCTACGCTACAGCACTCAACTCGGGGTCAGGATAGCATCGGAAGCTCCCAACGAAAAGGCTTTTGGATTAAATGCTGAATGATGACCCACTTGAGAGTTAAGGGTAACCACTCTTCGTCTGAGAAAAATTTTGTAAAGGCCCTTCGGCACTAGCAGCCACCATACTGTAAAGCTTAGGCCTGCTAATTTGTGTCTTGCCCTTTCGATGCAAGGTACCCTTTCGAGAGCCAGCTACAGGGCGACTTAGGGGGGATCAGTGCCGAGTAGGCGTCCATCCTAGCCTCGGAGAAATGGATCGTCAAGGGACTCTGAAATCGATCTGTGAATATATAGAAACAATCGCGGAATTGAAAGGGGTCGAGTGCAACAGTAGAGTATAGGGTGTTGTCTTTTTGCTGTCGCATCTACTCTGCATTTCTTCAGCAAAGCTCAACCTATCTACCGTATTGTTGCTAAAAATCATGTTCCCCAAACATCGTCCCCGCAGGCTCCGCAGTCATCCGCAGCTGCGTCGCATGGTTCAAGAAACCGTCGTCACCACTAGTGACCTGATCTATCCTCTCTTTGCGGTACCAGGGGAAAGCGTTTCCCAAGAAGTGACATCGATGCCGGGAGTCTATCAGCTATCGGTGGACAAGATTGTAGAAGAAGCTAAAGAAGTCTACGACCTTGGCATCCCATCTATAATTCTGTTTGGGATTCCAGATGATAAGGACTCTGAAGCGACAGGGGCGTGGCATGATCACGGCATTGTGCAAAAGGCATCGGCAGCCGTCAAAGAGGCGGTGCCGGATCTGGTGGTGATTGTCGATACCTGTCTGTGCGAGTATACCCAGCACGGTCACTGCGGCTATTTAGAAACAGGCGACTTGACGGGGCGAGTTCTCAACGACCCGACGCTGGAGCTGCTGAAGAAAACGGCAGTGTCTCAAGCTAAGGCTGGGGCCGATATCATCGCTCCTTCGGGCATGATGGACGGGTTTGTGCAAGCGATTCGAGAGGGGCTAGATACCTCTGGATTTGAGGATTTGCCGATTCTTTCCTATGCCGCTAAGTACTCTTCTGCCTACTACGGACCTTTCCGAGATGCGGCGGATTCAGCGCCTCAGTTTGGCGACCGCCGCACCTATCAGATGGATCCGGCTAATTCTAGAGAAGCGATCAAAGAGATCGAGCTAGACCTCCACGAAGGAGCCGACATGCTGATGGTGAAACCTGCCTTGGCCTATATGGATATCATTTGGCAGGTAAAGCAGGCCTGCAATGTGCCGGTGGCGGCCTATAACGTGTCGGGTGAGTATTCGATGGTGAAGGCTGCAGCCCTCAACGGCTGGGTTGACGAAGAACGAGTGGTCATGGAAACGCTGACCAGCTTTAAGCGAGCGGGCGCAGACCTAATCTTGACCTACCACGCTAAAGATGCGGCTCGCTGGCTAGAGTCGCAATAGGTTTTGTGCTCATTGAGTGGGCTGAATCATGCCTTTGCTAGCAGCGATGGAAGTATCCCAGTTGCACTTGGCCCTCATTCCCCAGCCCCTTCTTCCAACCTTGGAAGAAGAGGGGAACAAGATAAAAGTACTCAAAGTCCCTCGCCCAAAATTGGGAGAGGGACTTAAGGTGAGGGCCGTGCAATACTTGAGCGAAAGTAGGATGCTCCCATAGCGAGTAGCGATTGCGCAAGGAGAACTGTCCTCAGCAGATACTTTTAGCCTGCCTCTGTTGCTTATTATCGCAGAGGAAGCGAATGCTATTGTGAGTAGTGCTCTGACTATCGAAGCACTATGTCTCACTCTATTATCCATACCGATCATGCTCCGGCTCCCGTGGGGCCTTACAATCAGGCTGTTCAAGCTGCTGGGATGATCTTTGTCTCTGGGCAAATTGCGCTTGATCCCGTCAATGGGACGATCGTGGGGACAGGCGTGAGCCAACAAACTGAGCAAGTGATGAAGAACCTGGCGGCAGTGCTAGCAGCAGCAGGTGTGGGTTGGCCGCAGGTGGTGAAGACAACGGTTTTTCTGGCCGATATGAATGATTTCTCGACGGTCAATCAGATTTATGCACAGTACTTTGATGAGGCAACTGCCCCTGCCCGAGCCTGTGTTGAGGTGGCTCGGCTCCCGAAGGATGTGTTGGTGGAAATTGACTGTGTTGCGGTGGCCCATTAGCAACGAGTTGTCCAATTCCTGAAATAGGCCACCGCAAATCGCTAACGATTGCAGGTTTCCCACACTTCGGCGATGGTCTGAAGCGTTTCTTGTAGGGTCATGTTGCGTAGCGTTTCAGCATAGTGAAACTTCAAGCTGATGGCGAGCTGTTTGCTTTCTGCTGAGGCTTCATGGCCGTTGCCACGGGTATCTCTAATGCTTTTTTCGGTCATCATAGTTTTTGAGAGGGTGAGGTGGGTATGAGCAGTGGGGTGAATATTGAGTCCCTGAGGCCGAAAATGTTGACAAGCCAAAATGCTTTGACAATCAGCGTAGAGCTATCAGCAAAGCAGAAAGATATAACGGTCCCTGTTGGGATGAGTAAAGATGAATGGCCACGGTGGTGTGGCCGATGAACTTAATCCCCCCTTAAACTCAGCAAGTCAAGACGAAAATGTCATGAAGGTGCTGAAACAAGCATGATTGGATTACGTCACGCCTGTAATCAAACAGTACCGAATATTCACGTAGAGTCTCTTCAGTAATTACACGGAACTTATGTAAATTCCCTTGCTAAAGTTCTGTGACTCTACGGAGATGTTGTACTTTTGTGACTTCAATTGAGAGATTTAGGCCGAGGAGAGGTCTGAGAGTGGGCATATTATCGCGTACTCATGATTTGAGAAATTTGCGCTGTCAGCTGATCGATCTCGGAGTCTAGTGTTAAGTAGTGGACACAGGCCCGTACGCATTGGGGATCGGCAATTA
Organism: Acaryochloris thomasi RCC1774; assembly: GCF_003231495.1. Classification (NCBI taxonomy): domain Bacteria; kingdom Bacillati; phylum Cyanobacteriota; class Cyanophyceae; order Acaryochloridales; family Acaryochloridaceae; genus Acaryochloris; species Acaryochloris thomasi. The sequence goes on along the minus strand of NZ_PQWO01000019.1, from coordinate 7,146 downwards.
ACCGGACCATCATCTGATGGTGTTCGAGGTCTTGAACCAGCTTTCGGTGTTCTGCACATTGGAAGGAAACTAAGCCCGATTCAGGGGGAGCAGAGCGAAGACAATGGATACCAGGGATTTGACGCATCTGCTGCCATAGTTTTTGGCTCAGCTGTAGGATGCGCTGATAGCGATCTTGGGCGGTCCCCCATTGCTGCTGATGCTTTAGGGCTGCCGTCAGGCCGACAAACAGAGGATAGGCTGAGGTGGCAATTTCAAAGCGGCGGCCATCGGGTTGCCAGCCTGTGGGGTAACCGGAGGAACTAACGGTGACGCCGCGCCAGCCCATGTAAGTGGGTTCTAGCTTCTCTAAAGCGTTGGGACTGACGTAGAGTCCACCGAGGCCGTCGGGACCGCACCACCATTTGTGGCCGGTGAAGGCGTAGCAATCAACATCTAGTTCTGCGAGGGAGAGGGGGAGCACGCCCACGGACTGAGCGGCATCCACTAGGATTAAAATTTCGGGTTTTTGCTGTCGGCACGCCTGAATGAGGGACTGTAGCGGCAGAACTTGGCCAGTGTTCCAAAGAATATGGCTGATCGCCAGCATTTTGGTCTGAGGACGCAGGTGTTCAAGGACGGCTGCGATGGGATCACCTGCGTTGAGGGTTTCTAGGATAGGGCAAGTGGAAAATTCGATGCCGAAGCGACGCTGGAGCTGTTGGGCGGTGGCGATCACGCTGGGATGTTCGCAGTCTGATAGAAGTAGGTGATCTCCGGCTTTCCAATTAATGCCCCAGAGGGCGATGTTGCAGCCGGTGGAAACGGAGTCGGTGAGGGTAATGGTGCTGGAGGCGACGTTGAGTTCGGTTGCGATCGCATCCCTAGCTCCTTCAACCTGCTGCGTAATCCATTTATTAGAAGCCCCAGTAAAGGGTCCAATTTCCTGGACTTCAATATACGCTGATTGAATGGCATCCAAAGCAGGCTGAGAGAGTGGACCCTGGCCGCCATAGTTGAAATAGAGTTTATTCTGCAGGGCGGGAAACTGCTGCCGATGTTCTTCTAGCGTTTGTGTCTTTACAGACGAATGAGTCATATTTTCAGGATTCACGAAATAACTGCTCTAAGACGAGGGTTTGAGCCAGAGGCATTTGTCCGTAGGAAAATGCTGTGGGCGTTCCCTGAGAGACTTGGGGCTTCAATTGCTCGTAGATGTACGGACTGCCATAGATTACTAATCCCTGAAGCTGCTGGGCATTGAGCAAAAAGTCTAGCCAGGTCTGGACGACTTGAGACTGTTCGGCACTGCCGCGAAAGGGATTGCCTCGGACAAAAAGCTGCAGTAGCGTCGCCTCAAATTCCGAGTTGTTCAGAGCTGGATCGGGCGTGTGACTATCAACGAGCTGGACCTGATAGCCCTGCTTTTGTGGGATATCGACGGCGGGTGCCTTGCGACTGAGAACCGCGCAATTAAGCAGGTCATCGACAATAATTACGGTGCGCTGGCGATTGGATGGTGTGATCTGCCCCTGAACTTTGCTAGAGGCTTTGAGGATCTCAGCCGTTGCTGTGAGGGCTGCGGGGGCCGCGAGGGGATTGAGATTAATGGGGGGTGGAGGCTGGAGTTCCCAGGCATGTTGATGATCGTTCTCTTCAACGCTAAGAGCGGTGAGCTTTTTCTTGGCCTGCCAGATTCGTTCTAGAGATGCGTGAATGCGGTCTGCTGGAATGCGGCCTGTCTCGACAGCTTCGCAAATCGCTTTTATGGCTCCGGGTGGATCGGCGGGCATCATTAAGACATCGGCCCCGGCTTCCACCGCTAGGACTGCAGCTTCGTTGTCGCCGTATTGATTTGCGATCGCACCCATCACCAATGCATCGGTGACAATCAATCCCTCAAACCCAAGATTTTGCCGCAACTCCTGCGTCAAGATGCGGTCGGAGAGTGTTGCCGGATAGTTTTTGTCCAGTTCTGGAATCAGCAAATGCGCCGACATAATGCTGTCAACCTGGGATGCGATCGCATCTTTAAACGGCGGATACTCAACTTTTTGCAGTCGCTCCCTTGTATGGGGCACCACCGGCAGATCAAGGTGGGAGTCAGTCGCCGTATCACCATGCCCTGGGAAATGCTTCGCCGTCGTCAGCACTGGATGAGCTTGAGCACCGCGAATGAAAGCCGCCGCCAGTTTCCCCACCGTTTGCGGATCATCACCAAAGGCCCGCACATTAATCACGGGATTCTTGGGGTTATTGTTAACATCTACGACCGGAGCCAACACCCAATTAAGGCCAATCGCTAGAGCCTCTTGAGCCGTAACCGCCCCCATCTGTTCGGCATATCGTTGCGCCTGTTCTTGGTCAGGGATTGCAGCCAGCGCCATCGGTGGCGGGAACCAGGTCGCGCCCGAAAATCGCTGGCCCACGCCTTCTTCGATGTCAGCCGTCAAGAACAGCGGTAGCTTCGACCATTCCTGGAGCTGTTGACAGCGCAGCGCAATCTCAGCCGCGCTCCCTCCTAGAAGAATGACGCCCCCAACCCCGAGATCCTGAAGCCAGTGGCGGAGCGGTTTTGCTTGGGGTTCCCAGCTCGGATATTGAATCTGATGGTCAAAAAGATGACCAGAGGCTCGCACCACCAGCATCTGAGCAACTTGAGCTGCTAAAGATAGCTCGGAAAATTCGGGTAGCTGAGTCAAAGCTAAATCTGCCTAAATTTCTGTTTCTAGAGAAGGAGTAGAATCTTCCGCTACTTCGGGCTTGCGTTCTGCACCGATTTTATTGAGCAAAGAGACCATGCCCATGCCGCGCTCAAGGGAGCGATCCTCCTTAAAAATAATTTCGGGAGAGCGGCGCAGGCGAACCCGCTTTCCTAACTCTCGCCGTACGTAGCCTGCGGCTGAATCAAGCCCTTCCATTGTTTCGGCCTGGGCTTCTTCAGAACCATAAATACTGACGAACACGGTCGCGTGCTGTAAATCGCCGGAAACATCTACATCGGTGACGCTAATCATACCGGCCCCAACGCGCTCATCCTTGAGTTCATGGAGCAGCATCTGACTGACTTCCCGCCGGATCAGCTCGGCAACCTTTGAAACTCGACGTCCAGTGGCCATGATTGAATTCCTCTCTTACTGCACATCGCCCGATCCTCTTTTTCTCAAGGATCCCTGCCTAGTCTAGATCGGATAGCCCAGCATGGCGCGTAAGGTTAAGGTAACAAAGGCAAATCCACCTATAAAAAAGCCAATCAGGGCAACAGCAGTCACCGGATTTTTCATAAAAGGTGCCAAGGGCTTGAGGACGAACAGCAGCACACCTAGCATGATACCCGCTAAAAAACGCGGGTAGAGTAAGACGTTTTTGAAGAAATCACTCATGGGTTCTTGATCTCTGGTGACGCAGGAATTAGGTCTGATCTTAACCCAAAGCTCTAGTCTCAACTCATTTAGAGTTTGAAGGTCTAACTTTGCCCCGTAGAACCCAGTCTCTTGTGGCAAATCCAAGGAAGATACCCGCGATCAGTACTATCCAAAAGATAGAGGTGGACTGATCCTCTAGCCCACTATGGAGATTCATTCCAAAAACGCTTGAAAGAGCTGTCAGTGGCAGGAAAATCGCAGCTAGGATATTCAGGCGTTGTGCCGTTCGTACAGACTTTTGACTTAACCTTGCTTGTTCTTCAGCCTGCTTAGCTAGCGCATAATCCAGGGCATTTTTTGTGTCGTCATAAAGTAGTTCTAGGGTTCGGCTCAGATCAATCGCCGCATCTCGAAGGTCAATGATGTTGAGATCGTCAGAAATGGCTTCTCGCGCGGCCTGCAATGCTGCATAAAGGTTTGCTGTCGCTCGACTTAGAGGGCCAATATTTTCAAGCAGATGAAAGTAGTCTGCTGCTGTAGCAGCTTGCTCATACTGAGCTGTCAGTGCCTGTTCTGCATCACTGTAAGCTTTGACATGGCTGCGTAATTTTCCCAATCCATCACCACCCCCGCTATATTTCCAACTGCCGTTTGGGGTGCGCCAGAAGAAGAGACCTGTGCGTTTGCGACTTCCTTGCTTTGGGACTTTGTGCAGGATCAGTAACAAATGCTCCTCTGCTACCATTGCCCGTTGCTTGCCTGCTTCTTTTTGGCCTAGTCGTCGTTTTATTGCTTGGGGGAGTTCCCAGCCTGAAGGTACCGTCATAGAGGTGGCCTCAAAAACATTGCTCTGATTATGAGAATGCCCAAACTAGATCTGCTTATCGTGTGTCTGCCCAGACAGCATGATCGCCAACACTGATAGTTCCACCTTGCAGCACTTCACCACAGGCTCCGCCGCGCCAGTTTGGGTAGAGAGCAGCTTGCAGCCCTGGTAAAACTTCGTCCATCCGTTCGCAGGGTTTGGCTTCAGTGAAGATCCGTATGCGACACTCTCCAATCTGTAGGACGCGCTTGCGGCTCTTTGCTAGGTCGATGCCGCTCACCAATATATTGGCACGACGCACTGATGGATCTAGGCTCACACCTAGTTCTTGCATGACTTGCTGCCATACGGCTGCATCAAGAAGAGTGACCTGTCGCCGCCCTCGCTGGTTGGCGTTGCCTACGAGTCCTTGACTTGCGATCGCTTCTGCTTGCTGGACAGCATCCATTGGGCCGCGTTTGGCTCGCTTTATCCAGATCGCTTTGATGTTTTGACCGTTCATCTTTGCTTACCGACGACAGGCTTAATTAGGCCTTTGATAGAGCAATATTGTAGCGATAGGTTTCAGGACTTTTGCTCGATAGCTTAGCAATCATTAGACTTTGCTCTTCTGTTGATTTACTTTGCAGCAGCAAATCTGTCTCATTGAGAGCATGATCGGGAAAGTACATCTGAGTAATTAATTCGACGTAGCCCAATTTACTCACCTTGAAATGGAGATGCGGCGGGCGGGTCCAGCCTGCTGCTGCTGGATAAGTACCTGGATAAACTGTCTGAAAGCGAAATCCCCCCTCCCTGCCACTGGGAACAATTGCCCAGCCTTGAAAGCTGGGATCGAGTGGTGCGTCGTTAGGGTCACGGGGATGGCGGTAACGGCCTGCGCTGTTAGCCTGCCATAGATCTACGGTGGCATCCTCAAGGGGGACGCCATTGGTGTCAGTAATTTGCCCTTCGATAGTGATGATTTTGCCTTTGGCCTTTCCTTCTTTTCCTTCAATTTGAGTCAGGTCGAAATCTTTGTCCTTTTGGGCCATGACAGGATAAAAAGGACCTTCAATTTCGGATGGAGTCGGATTGATTTTTAGGATGGATTGTCCGTGCACCGACTTCCCAAAGACTGCCGAGGCTGTGCTTGCAAGACCCAGCTTCAAAAAAAATCTGCGGCTCTTATCTTTATTTTGCATGTCGGCCTGAAGTTACTGGAGTGAGTAATGGTTTAAGATACATAACGATTGGGCAGTGATCGAGCCAGTTCTTATCGTTGCTCTATTGCCTGTGAAGATAAAACGGTTCTGAAGTTCCTCCGTGTAAAAGGCATTGCCCACCTAAAAGAATTTGAGGCCTTATCCTCCTTGTGTGGATAAGGCCCAATGGTTATGATTGCCAGCTCAATAATTGAAACCTAGCGTTGCTCAATAGCTGTCTTCTTTTTTTATTTCTGACGCTAGGATTCAGGAATGTTGGCTGCTCATGCGTTTCGCGGAAGCAAAACTTTTTAGGTAATGCTGTGTATAGCGATCTAGGAGGTAATGTCCCGGCTATTTTTTTCAGCGTAGCTCCTGACTCGTAGGTGTGGTAAAAGATCTTTTTGATGCCTAGCTCTTCTCGCAGGAACCAAATTGTAGCAGCGAGCATAGCCTCATCCCACAGCTTGATATGAGGGAGCAGGACTTGATCTACATACTCTCTTACCTGGTTGACGCGAAGCAAAGACCCTCGAAAGTAGATAGAGTCAGATTTATGATCGGCAGCAGCTTTGCTTCTGAGAGCAAATCGGATCCAATCGTTCTGAATCTCTTCGATGAGGGCTTCGCCAGTATTGAGATCTAAATCAATGCGGGACCAAGCTAATGTATGGTGCCCACCATCTGAGATCGGATGGTCTTCGTATTCAAATGGATGAAAGTCGTCAGGTCTAATCAGCCGTTGGTAGGGACGATTGTGCTTGGAAGAGAAGTTGAGCTGCAGGACAAGATTCTTACCCTGCCGCGACATCTGATCGTAGTACTGATAACCACTTCCCCAGGTACCGAGGGTCAGCCGATAACACTCGCTTTGCAAAGGCCACTGTGAGTCAAAAATATCTTCTGATAGGATTTTACCCCCTGCGTTTGACATTGCCTGTTTAACGTTGGGTTTAGTGAGCAATTTGGAGAATGCTGAGGTTTGTATCTCGTGCTTTCTCTTCCCGGCTTTGACGAAATAGCTCAGCAACATGAGTGCATAACGATCTTTAAAGTAATAGAAAAGTGTTTTCCCTTGGGGAAGAGATTTGATGATATTTTCAGCTTCGAGGTACTGCATTTTTTAATAAAGACGAAAGGTTAAATGCTTGAAATGGACGCCGATTCAAAATGGCGCTAATGAAGGATGTGGCGTTCTGAACAAACGCTCCTGCAACCGGTGATTGCTAGCGGTAGACCTTCGCCTCTTATGCAGCAAGGTTTCAAAAATATCTGCGCATAGGTCAACTGAGGCCACCTGTAGGGGAGGCTAATGCTTGGCCCACACAGTTTGTGGCTCAGCTATATTGCTAGCTTTTAGTCCAAGAAGTTAAATCTCTTCGGAACCGGATGCTGCGTCTTAATGAATCAAGATCAAGGTTTTAAGGGACATAAGAATTCTTCGGCAATGATCCAGCCCATCGCTTAGCTTGCAGCCAAACTTGGGAATGTAGAGAGAACTCTCTCAGGACATTCAGCTTCAAACTTTCTGGATTTTTGAAAAGATTTTGGTGCGCCCAGCTTTTTGTGCTGCGATTCAGCATCCATTCTGGAGCCAAGAAAATGGCTTTCTCAGCTAACCTTCACATTGACTCGAGAAAGGCCAGATTCTTTGATGTGAATCGTTGGGTTGTGTCTGTAGTAGGTATCATTTTTTCTTGAACCACAGCTATGAATCTAGATTATCCTAATTAAGCTCAAACGCCCAGTCATATTCATCTCTGGTGGGTGCGTTAGCAACTCTAACTCTCTT